>DASQYT010000358.1:0-10860 GCA_035639075.1 Candidatus Elarobacter sp. | reverse complement strand
TTGGTGTTTCTCGATCAGCAGAGGGCCATTCTTTCTCTCGGGTCACTGGGTCTATTCCATGGTGACAATCCTCCGCGACGCGACGTGGGCGCGATCCTCATCAATGATTTCGGCACACCGCCCAACCGGCGGCTCATTACTTCATCAGAAGGACAACTCACGCGTAGTAACTAGAAACTAGAAAGCAGAAGCTATCTTGGATAGTTTTTGTAAGTGAATCGCACGCCGCATTATGCGGCAAGTGGCAGCCAAGACTTGGGGGTCTTGAGGATGACGGAATCCTTATCGCCAGCGTCGTCGAGCCGCTTTGCTACTTCCTCGTAAGTTGCTCCGGTGGCGATAACGCGAGTTTCGTCCTCCGTCAGAGCAATCCAAGAGTCGAGAGGTGCGCCGCGCAAGGCTTCACTGCGAGGGGTATTTAGAATGGCAGACATGGCGTAATCTCCGACGTTCCTTAGAGGCATGAGGCTATAGGGGAGGATATAGCCGAGTCAAGGCGCTTCCTGATGGTCACACTATGGTTTGGACGCGTCAATAGCGCCATCGTTTGGCGAGGCCGTCCCTATAATGGCTGTGCCACCAGTCCCTCAGGCAGATCGTCCGCGCGAATGAGAATAGACCCATCCACCTCGGTGTCGCCGGCAATGTATTTGCGGCGTACCTCCTGCTCAATGACTTGGCGGTTCGCTCGGAACACTTCGAGTTTATCCTTACCGTCTCCATGGAAGTGATCGTCCAGGGCTTCCCTGCTGATGGCGCAGCGCACCCACGCTTCGCCATCGTGGCCGTAGAAAAAGACCATGTCGCGCTCGGGAACAAAAGCCTCTTGGGGCGCGAGAAATGTCAGGTCGTGCTGCTCAAGGCGCCATTGCACGCGGCGGACGATGAAGGCCGCGAACGGATGGATGTCCATTTCGATGCTGGCGCGGTCCATGGCGCTCAGATAAGACTTGCGATCCCGGATGCGAATCACCGTCCAAGGATAGCCGCCCGAAGCCAGCATAACGTTCATCAGAAAACGCGCCATGCGGCCGTTCCCATCCGGGTATGGGTGAATGTAACCGAAAAGCCAGTGTCCCAATACGGCGCGCACCGAAGGCTCGGGTTCTTTTTCCAGAAGGTCGAAGAACGCCGGCATGGCGTCGCGCACCGCCTCCCACCTCGGCGGAATGTAGCGCGACCCGCGCAGATACACAGGTATGTTCCGGTATCCGGCCAATACCCCTGCTTCCATCAGGCCGGCGGTGACGCAGGGCTGGAACAATTCGCGATACCAGTCGTTGTGCACAGTGCGCGCCAGCGCGGGGGCGTTCTCACCCGCGATCACCTTCTCCACTCCTTTCTTCACCAACTGGAACGCTTGCCAGTATCCCCGTGCCGCGAGGGCGTCGCGATTTCTGCGATCGCCGGCGTCATGCTCGGGGTCCCAGCCGCCCTGCCGCACTCTCTCAACCAGGGCAGGCGTGACGGTGTAGCCTTCAATGGACAACGAGTGGTAAGCATCGGTCCGATAGATTTCGCCGACGTAGCGAAGATACGCTTCATTGTCTGCCGGAAGTCCCGGCGGTTTGGGGAACGTCGCGAGGACCGGGCCACGCATCGATTCCCAGAGCATCTCAACGCGGGCCACGATCGGGGCGGTGGGGCGCGGCGGCCTCTTGAATATGTGTCCGGCTTCAAATGGGCTGCTCTCTCGTACATCGTATCCGGCGCCCTTCATGGCACGGAGAATCTCGTCCGCGAGGTCGCCGCGCCCGGTCTGGCGGAACGCTTTAGCAAGATAACCGGCTTTCGCGGAATGCCCGCCGTTCAGGAGCAGCCGAAGCACGTCCGACACGTCTCCAAGGCTCGCCATCACCACTTGCGACTCGATGGGATACAACTGAAAGAAGGATTCCGGCACGCGTACCAACGCCGCCGCCGGCGTAAACAGACGCAATCCGTCCTTCACCAGGAGAGCTGTGGTCGCGGGTATTTCCGCAACCTTCAGATCGTAAAGCGTTGTGCCGAATAGAAGCTGAATATCGTTATTCGTCGCTTTCGGGCTGTGTACAACCAGTTGATCCGGGATCACCGTTCTCTCGCCGTGCAAGAAAAGGGACTGCTCCGGCGACAGGTGCCATTGTTCGCCAAAGCGCTCGTCGCAGTAGCGTGCGCAGAATTCCCAGAACGACGCATGCCAGGGGGTGCTCTCGCCGGCTTGTGAGTCGGGGCTGGAAGAGATCAACCAGCCCTTCATGACTTCTTGCAGGAAACCGTTCTCCACCAGGCGTTCGCGGTGAACGCGGCTGAGGTCGTCAGAACGGAACACACGCCGGTTGGCTTGCTGGAGCACCTTGAGCTCGTCGAGGGATTCAGCCAGCTTTTCGTTTGGCGATGGCACGGAGCCTCCCATCTTCATGGGGCATTACAAGTCTATTGTGGTGCGTGAATACAAGTATATAACGCCGTGTGATTACAAGTCAATTGCGCCGTGTAAGTACAAGTCAATTATGTCGCGTAAATACAAGTATATACTGTTCATGTGTGGCTAAACAGCTTTTATTCAATTAGTTGCATGTTCCTAGAGTGATTGGGAGCATCCCCTTGCGCTCTGCAAAAGGGGCCGTCCGGCGTGCAAATCAGGGGTGCAACTCGCCGCTGTGTCCACCTCTCAGATTCCCACGCAGAAGATCCTCGAGGTCGCCCATTTGGTCGCCCAGCAGATTCAACTTGCGCGCTAGGCCTTGAATTTCGGATTCCGCGCGGCGGTTCACGGCGTAATCCAGTTCGCTGCGCACGCGGTCTTTCCGGTCTTGCCGGTTCTGGCTCATCATAATCACCGGCGCCTGGATCGCCGCCAGCAACGACAGAATCAGATTCAGCAAAATAAACGGATACGGATCCCAAGCTGCCCTGCGCATGCCAACATTGATAGCCGTGTAGATGCTGCTGATCACCATAAACCCAATAATGAACTTCCACGATCCGCCGAACTGCACCATGGAGTCCGCGATGCGCTCGGCCAGCGTGGATTTCTCTTCGATCACGTCGTTGGCGTTGCGCATGGCGCGAAGGCGCACCAGTTGCTGCGAGGAGTGAAACTGTTTCCCCAGCACCGTCAGCATGTCCATTCCCGCATGCGGCTTGCGTTGCAGCAGTGTCGCAATGTCGCCGCGGCTCACTTCCAGGCATTGCGTATCTTCCATGGCCGTGGCGTTGGTTTGATGAGGCGTCTGCTCCAGCATCGAAGCGAAGCCGAAGAATTCGCCGTGCGCCGGCTCATCCACAACGACTTCCTGCTGGTCTTCGTCCACTGTCGTCACTCGGACTTTTCCGGAGACCATCACGTAGGCTTGTCCGCCCGGATCGCCCATTTTGTAAATGCGCTGCCGCGGAGCGAAATTCTTCAACTCCACTTGCGCCGCCAGCACCGCCGTCTCGTCTGCGTCCAGCAGCGCAAACAGCGGAACGTGTTTCAACACTTCAGGATTGCAGGCCATCGGCCACCTCTTCCACGGAATGGGATCGATTCTCAGTCTTGCAAGCGTTTGATTCGACCGCAACACGCGACAGCTTCGCTCCTAGTAAACCCGATGATTGGCGCGGCTTCAAGAAGCATTCGGCAAAGGTCGGTAAGGCCGGAAAAGCTGGAAAGGCGGAAAAAACGCTGCGAACAAAACACCGTGTGCTAGGGCACGTTAGGCTAAAAGGATGTCCTTATTCAATCAATCGGATTTCCACGTCCTGGGCCGCGGCATACTGGTTCAGCAGATCGGACATTCTCTGCGCCCAGCGCCCGAGTCCTTCCCGGCCGCTAAAAGAAATGATGACTGCCAGCACTTGCTTCGTCGCCGCCGTCACCATCGTCCGCTCCGAATCGCTCGTTGCGCTGCCGTGCGGGCCCACGGTATCGGCGAACAGCGGCAATCCTTCCAGATTCAAATCGTATTTGCCGATGCCTTTATACGTTTCGCCTTCGCGACCCGCGCGAAAAACGATGTCGCCCACAACGTGCCCAAGGTCATATAACCCAACCGGCAGCCGGCTTTCCACGGACACCAGATTGATCACGTCCACGACCGCATTGATCTCCGGCAAGCCCTTTCCGCCGACCACGCGCCGCAGCAGCGCTTCCGCGGAATTTCGGTACCGGGCCGGGTCTTTTCCCAAAGCTTTGTACGCCTTGCGCGTCGTTTCCACTTGCATCGATTCCAGCACGCCGCGCGGAAAGGGCAATTTTTGAATTTCGTTTTCCCGCGTCTTCATTTCCTGGAGCAACTCCGCCGGCGACGCTTCCGCTTTCACGTGTGCCGTCACGCACCCGAGCGCCGCCCGCGGGCATTTCGCCTTCAGTTTCGCATCGATCGTTACATTCATCGCGCCTCAGCCCTCAAACTGGTTTCAGCTTCGCCGAAAAGTGCCGCAGAAATTTTGCCTGCTCGATTATCTCGCAGCCACGGATTTTGTCCCGTTTGCGCCAAACATCCAGAATCACTTCCACAACGTACTCGATGTGGCTCTGCGTATACGCCCGCCGCGGAATCGCCAGCCGCACCAGGTCCATCGTCGCGTGTTCGCCGAACATCAGCGTCCCAATTTCCACTGAACGAATCCCGCCTTCCAGATACAGCTCGTTCGCCAGCGCCACTCCCGGAAACTGCGCCGCCGGAATATGCGGCAGAAATGCCCGCGCATCAATATAGATGGCATGTCCGCCCGGCGGCTGCACGATGGGAACTCCTTCACTCGCGATGTGAGTCCCCAGAAATGCGGTGGAGGCGATCCGGTATTTCAAATATTCCTCTTCCAGCGCTTCGTTCAATCCCACAGCAATTGCTTCCAGGTCGCGTCCCGCCAGTCCGCCATAAGTCGGAAATCCTTCAGTCAAAATCAGCAAATCCTTTTCCTGCTGCGCCAGCCGGTCGTCGTTGGTGCATAGGAACCCGCCGATATTCGCCATGCCGTCTTTTTTCGCGGACATGGTGCAGCCGTCGGCATGCGAAAACATTTCGCGCGCAATTTCGCGCGGAGTTTTATTCTCGTAGCCCGGCTCGCGCAATTTGATGAAGTAAGCATTCTCCGCGAAGCGGCACGCATCGATGTACAACGGAATCCTATGCTTCTTGCAGATTTCTCTTGCCGCGTGGATATTTTCCATTGAGACGGGCTGGCCGCCCCCGGAATTATTCGTTACGGTCAGCATCACCAGCGGAAATTTTTTCGCGCCTTCGCGTTCGATAGCTTCCTCCAGCCGCGCCGTGTCGATATTCCCTTTGAAGGGATGCATGCGCGCCGGCTCTTTAGCTTCCGCGATCGGAAGATCCAGCGCCTGCGCGCCGACAAATTCGCAGTTGGCGCGCGTGGTGTCAAAATGCGTGTTGTTCGGAACGATGTCGCCCTTTTTGCACATCACATTGAACAAGATGCGTTCGGCAGCGCGGCCCTGATGCGTGGGAATCACATGCCGGAAACCGAAAATGTTTTGCACCGAGTCGCGAAACCGTGCGAAGCTCGGCGATCCCGCGTAAGACTCGTCGCCACGCATCATCGCCGCCCACTGTTCCGTGGACATCGCGGCGGTTCCGGAATCGGTGAGCAGATCGATCAAAATCGCGTCGGAAGGAACGAGGAAAAGATTGTAGCCGGCGGCCTCCATAAGTTTCCGGCGTTCTTCGCGTGTGGTGCGGCGGATGGCCTCGATGCTTTTGATGCGAAACGGTTCAATGATCGTCTTGATCGGCATTTTCCCCGGGATTCTTCCCCGGACACACTACCACACCGACTGATTCCGCGGCGGAGACATCCTCGCTGGAAGAGAAGATGAACAGAAACAAATTACGAGCCCCAGCGCTGCGCTCGATCCGCCAGCCGTGCTAAACTTTATGGATTCTAGGCCCGTAGCTCAGTTGGTTAGAGCGCTACCTTGACACGGTAGAGGTCTGGGGTTCGAGTCCCCACGGGCCTACCATTCCAATGTTGACGTCTTTCCTCTACATACTGCAAAGCGAGTCCTCTGAGAGATTTTATGTTGGTTCGACCGACGATCTCGATCGGCGATTGTCCGAACATCTCCGTGAGCACACGCCCTCAACTCGAGGTCGCGGCCCCTGGAAGCTCGTCTACACCGAGCAGTTTGAAACTCTGATCCAGGCGCGGCGCAGGGAATTGGAAGTCAAACGCTGGAAATCGGCAAAAATGGTTAAGGCGCTGATTGATAGCTCAGTTGGTTAGAGCGGGCCGACCTGGTCGGCCAGGTCTGGGGTTCGAGTCCCCACGGGCGTACCATTCAGCTGCAATCCGCCCTGCCGGTAAGCTCAGACTCGCGTTCAAGACTCCAATCGTAAATTGCTCTGGGCTTTACGTTTTCCCGGGCTGTATAGTAGCCTGCGCTTGGGAACTTCACCTCCACAGCGGAGATGAACATGAAACGGTTGCTTTGTTTATTCAGCTTGTTGCTCCTCCCGGCCACTTGCCTTGCTGCCGACGATCTCTTCGACATCAAGCCCGTCGCGGACGGCGTATACGCCGCTATCGCGAAGCCTGCGTACAAGGTCAACTGCAACGCTGCCATCATTTTGTTCGGCGATGCCGTGCTCGTCGTCGACACACACTCCAAGCCTTCCGCCGCCCGCGCTTTGATCGAGCAGATCAAGAAGCTCACGGACAAACCCGTTCGGTACGTCGTGAACACACATTTTCACTGGGATCATTATCAGGGCAACCAGGCGTATCCCAGTTCATGGCCTGCCGGCGTCGAGATTATTTCCTCGGAGGCGACACGGGCGAACATTGAGCAGCGAGGTATACCGCGGGTAAAACACGAAATCGTTACCATGCCCCTGGAAATCGAAAAACTGAAAAGTGACCTCGACAAGGCATCCGACGTAGGGCAAAAAGAACAACTTCGCGCCAACCTGCTCCAAGCAGAAGCGTACCTTGCTGAACTCAAGAGCGTGCAAGTGACGCTTCCTAGTGTGACCTTCGATCACTCGCTGATCCTCCACCGCCCCTCAAAAACCGTCGAAATTCTCTGGCTTGGGAACGCACACACCAATGGCGACGTCTTCGTTTATCTTCCCCGAGAGAAAGTTCTCGTCACGGGTGACGCCCTGCACGGATGGACTCCTTACATGGGCGATAGTTATCCTTTTGACTGGATTCAAACTCTCGATGCCGCGGAGAAACTTGACTTCGACCAGGTCATCGGCGGACATGGCGACGTTATGCGCGGCAAGGAAAGATTCGAACTATGGAAGCATTACTTCCGCGACCTGATGGACGAGGCCGCACAGGCTTACGCTCGCGGTGCATCGCTGGAGGATGCCGAGAAAGGAGTAAGCAAAACCCTGATAGCGAAATACGCGGACAGATTTGACCCTGGTTTCCCCAAGAGCGTGATCGGCAACATCGCCAAGGCTTATCAGGTGATTGCCTTCATGCCCTAGCCCGTCAGTTAGCCAAACTTCCCAAGTTGATGCAAGGGAGATTCTCTAACCTCAAATTCAGCCTGGCCTACCATCGTTTCCAATCACTTAGACGGAAGCCGCAGAAAACTTCGGCTGTATCTTGGTCGGTCTGTGCGGTTATTTGTGATCGCGAGGTCTTCATCGGTCGCCCGTTGTTTAAACCGTTGTAATAAAGCGCCACTCAGTCCTACAATGCCTCCACCAAGCAGGCCCTAATCCGCTTCCCAATTCAGGAGGGAATATGAAAGCAAGAGCGACCGTATTGACTCTGGCATTGTGTATGCAGGCGCAGCCGTGTGCTTCGCCGCCGACGCATTTATGGGCACATGGAAGTTGAACGAGGCCAAGTCCAAGATCGGTGCGGGGTCACCAAAGAACACCACTGTTGTCTACGAGGTTGCTGGAGACAGTGTGAAAGTAACGACGGATGGCACCGACGGCGACGGTAAACCATCGCATGGCGTTTGGACCGGCAAGTTCGACGGCAAGGACTACCCGGTCACAGGAGATCCGAGCACGGATACCCGGTCCTACAAGAAAGTAGACGATCATACACTGACGTTCATCAACAAGAAGGGTGACAAAGTTACGATTAGCGGTCGTGGCGTCGTTTCGGCCGACGGGAAGACCCGCACGGTCACCATCACCGGAACCGATTCGAAGGGCACGAAGTTCACCACTACTGCGGTGTACGACAAGCAGTAGAGACAACTACCCGATAGCGCCCACAGCTATGCCCTTCCGCTCACCTCTGGGCGGAAGGGCGGGAATTCAGTTCTATTTTTCACATCTACTTCGACGGTGCCTGAGGATCCAAATTGTGTTGACGATGCTTGCCCCGATCCCTCAGGTTGGCGATGCGGCCAGGCCGAACTCGCGGTGCGTTGTGTTGAGAGCGGTTTTGACGGATTTTTCGTCGATCACGAAGGAAATGTTGGATTCCGAAGAGCCCTGAGCGATGGCGATGAGGTTTACGTTGTCGCGCCCCAAGGCGTTGAAAGTTCGGCCGGCGATTCCGGGCGTACCGCGCATGTTCTCTCCCACGACGGCTACGATCGCGATATTCGAATCCACGGTGATGTGTTCTACCTTGTGATGCGCGAGGTCGTGCGCAAACTCTTTGCGCAGGGCTTCGACCGTTCGCTGGGCATCCACAGTGGAAACGATAAAGCAGATATCGTTTTGCGAGGACGACTGCGAGATTAGCAGGACGTTGGCGCGCACTTCGGCGGTAGTGGAAAATGTGCGTCCCACGACGTCAGGCAAGCCGACGATTCCCGGTCCGCCCACGCTGATTAATGTTACGTCGCGGATGGCGGTCAGCGCCTTCACGCCGCCGCCGATGCTGCGGCCTTCGGGCGTAATTTTTGTGCCCGGCTTTTCGGGCGCAAAGCTGTTGCGAATCCACACGGGGATCGCCGCTTGCACTACGGGATTCAACGTTTTCGGATGCAAGACTTTCGCGCCAAAGTAAGCCAGCTCCGCGGCTTCGCGATACGAAATCACCGGAATCGTGCGCGCCTCCGTCACCAGCCGCGGGTCAGCGGTGAGCACGCCATCGACGTCGGTCCAGATGATGACTTCATCGGCATCCATCGCCGCGCCCAGGATCGTCGCCGAATAGTCGGAGCCGCCTCGCCCCAGCGTGGTCAATTGGCCTTGCGTGGTGGCGCCGATGAAGCCGGTCACGACCGGAGCGATGCCTTTTTCCAATAGCGGACGCAGTCGCGCCTGCGACTTCGCTCGCGTCAATTCCATCTGTGGTTCCGCGCCGCCGTGCAACGCGTTGGTTACGATCAATTCCGTCGCTTCGATCGCTTCGCTTTGCAGTCCGAGTTCGCTGACGGCCGCTGCCACCAGCGGCGCGGAGAGCCGTTCTCCCAGGCTCGAAATAGCATCGAGTGCGCGCGGGGTAAGTTCGCGCAGCAAGGCTGTCCCTTCGCAAAGCCGCCGCCCCTCGGCGAATACCTCTTCCATCTGTTGCCGGATGCGCGCTCGTTTGTCTTCGCGCGGGACCAGGCTTGTCAGAGCAGTTTCGTGTTGTTGACGCAGCGCGTCGAGCATTGCCGTAGCTTCACGCGCGTCTCCGGCCTGCGCTTTCTTTGCCGCCTCGATCAATCGATTAGTCACGCCGCTCATGGCGGAAACCACGGCGACGCAGGCGTTTTCCTTTGCCGCCTTCGCGATAATCTGTGCCGTCCTGGCGATGCAAACCGCATCGCCGACGGACGTGCCTCCGAATTTCATTACCTGTAAGCGCGCTTTCATTTCCGTTCCAGCTACACTGTGGATTCGATTCGCCGGTCAGGTATAAACCACATCACGGCAACTACAACATAGAGCAAGAGGGCGATCCATGGGCGCGCGTACGCCAGCAGAATCGCCAATGCGTAGACCGATAGAGATACCTTACTTTTTAGATCGTTGCCGACCGCGCGGGCCAGTTTTGAGTCGGGACCGTTGCACGCGATGATGGATCGTTCCAATAGAATGTAGGCAATCGCGGCCATTGCCAAAACCAAGCCGTAAGCCGCAGTGGGCGCGGCTGCGAAATGAGTTTCATCCATCCAACGAATGACGAACGGAACTAGCGATAGCCAGAACAGCAGGAACAGGTTGGCCCATAGTACGGCGCCATTAATTCGTTCCGTAACATGGAGCATGTGGTGATGGTTATTCCAAAAGATGCCAACGTTGCCAAAGCTAAGTGCGTAGGCCAGAAGTACCGGGAGACCGGACGCGAGCGAGAGAAAATCGGAGCCGGCGGGCACCTTCAGCTCCAACACCATGATAGTAATGATGATGGCGATCACTCCATCCGTGAAAGCTTCCAGACGTTGCTTATCCATCGGCGAACCTAGTTGGGAGTAATGACTAGCGACCCGGTGCTGCAGCCTTGCTGATTCTGTTCTCAGACCTCGAAGGAGTGTATCTCACGACCGTAGGACATTCACAAGCCCCGATGATCCCGCCAAGCGTGGATCGACTCATTACCGGGGCGACGCCTGCGTTGACTTTCTTTCTGCCGCGCTTCTAACATGGCAAACGGGTATTCCACGCCAATCAGATTGGGACAACCGGTCTCGCATCGGCGCGGCGGATTTTCGGCGGCTCGTTCGAAAGGCGGTTTGGCATGAATCCACGGCGCATTCTCGGTCTGACCCTTATCATTGTCGCGATCCTAGTGGCTATTGCGCTTCGCTCTTCCGCGGACAACAAAGCGAAGCCCGGGGACGTGAACGAAGCGCGTGTCATGTCCGATGCAGCCACCGGGAACAACTGGCTTCTCAACGGCCGCACTTTTGACGCCGGCCATTTCAGCCCGTTGCAGCAAATCACCGACAAAAATATCGCTGGGCTGGGTCTGGCCTGGTCCCTGGATATTGAGAGCGCGATGGGCGTCGTATCGGAG
>DASQYT010000357.1:0-5348 GCA_035639075.1 Candidatus Elarobacter sp. | reverse complement strand
GCTGACCTTTCCTATGGCATAGCCGGTGTCGCGCGTTTTCGCGTGAATATTTTTAAGCAGCGCGGAAGCTGCGCCATTGTAATGCGCGTCGTTCCGGACAAGATCCCCGGATTCGAGGAGCTGCATCTGCCTGAGGCTCTGAAGGAAATCGTCGATCTGCGCAACGGCATCGTGCTTGTGACAGGTCCAACCGGTTCCGGCAAATCTTCCACTCTCGCTGCCATCCTCGATAGAATGAACGCGGAGAAGGCTTACCACATTCTTACCATTGAAGACCCCATCGAGTTTCTTCATCGTCACAAGAAAGCGACCATCCATCAGCGCGAATTGCATTCGGACACGCCAACCTTTGCGTTGGCTTTGCGCGCGGCCCTTCGCCAAGCGCCAAAAGTCATTCTTGTCGGTGAAATGCGCGACCGGGAAACCATTGAGATCGCTCTGGAAGCTTCGGAAACAGGTCACTTGGTCATGTCCACGCTGCATACCATTGATGCATCGAAAACCGTGGAACGCATCGTTGGAGTTTTTCCCATGGCCGATCAACAAGCCATTCGCACACGTCTCTCCAAGGCGTTCCGTTACATCGTCTCCCAGCGTCTGCTTCCGCGGAAGGATGGCAAGGGACGTATCGCCGCGGTGGAAATCCTCAAGTCCACGATGCGCACGCGCGAGTACGTTGAGAAAGGCGAAGCCGAAGGCAAGTCGCTTCTCGATGCCATGCGCGATGGCAGCACCGAAGGCATGCAGCACTTCGATGGCGAGATTGACAGGCTCGTTCGCGCGGGAATCGTCGACTTTGAAACCGGACTGACGTATTCGACCAATGCGGGAAATCTGCGCCTGGAAATGGCCGATTACCTCGAGGATCGCCCTAAACAACAATCTGCACGCAAACCGGCGGCTCAGGATCCCAACCACACCACCGAGATCGAAATCGAACGCTAAATCAGCCGTCCCATTCTCTTCGAGCTGACTCCCTAACTTGGTCGCTTTCTACTTTTTCGGCCGCGTGCCACAATTCAATGCTGAAATCTTGCATACTCGATGGGTGCCTTCATTGATATTCTGTTGATGCGCGTACCTCCTGTGCTCGGCGCGACTCTGGGCATCGCCTTTTTTTCTTCGCTTCTTGCCATATTTCTGCCGCGTTTTATTTCAAGGATATTACACGCAGTTGAATCGCGTCTATCCTGCTTGGCAGAACGCAGGACGCTTGTGATGGTCGCCGCCTTCTTCATCGTCCTCGGCGTCCGGATTGCAGTTCTTCCGCGATTGCACGTCCCCGTTCCTGGAATCCATGACGAATACAGCTACCTGCTTCTCGGGGACACGCTCGCTCGCGGCCGTCTCGCCAATCCGCCTCATCCCATGTGGATCAGTTTCGAATCGTTTCACGTGAATTGGTTTCCCGCTTATGCGTCGAAGTATCCGCCGGGCCAAGGAGTTGTCCTCGCGCTCGGTCAATTGCTGGGCCATCCCTGGATCGGCGTGCTCTTGAGCGTTGCTACCATGTGCGCCGCAATTCTCTGGATGTTGCAGGCCTGGCTTCCGGCAAGGTGGGCACTCCTTGGCGTCGCGCTGGCCGCGTTGAAATTCGGAATCGCCAGTTATTGGATGAACAGCTACTGGGGCGGAGCAGTCGCCGCCACTGGCGGCGCTCTAGTGCTCGGCGCAATGCCGCGCATCATACGCCGCGCGCGCACCCGCGATGCTTTGCTGCTTGGCCTGGGAATCGCCATGCTCGCGAACTCCCGTCCGTACGAGGGTTTTCTCCTTTCTATCCCCGTTGCCGGCTGGTTCCTCTGGTGGCTCGCAGGGAAAACAAAATCGCCCGCCGCGCCACGCGTACGGGTCGTTCGCGTTTTCGCACCGCTGGCCGTCGTCCTACTGCTAACCGCCGGCTTCATTGGCTATTACAATTGGCGGCTGACTGGCAACGCCCTCCTCTTCCCTTATGCCTTAAACTCGCGGACGTATCGCACGACCGGGCTATTCTTGTGGAACCATCCTAAAGAGCCGATTCAGTACAACAATGAGCAGTTCGAGGATTTCTACAACGGTTGGGAGCGGGAGGATTATCGCAATACCTGGCCGGACGTTTGGAAGGTTACAGTTGAAAAATTGACGCGCAGTGGCAGTACCTACTTCTGGTGGGGCGCTCTGCTGCTCTTGCCGGGATTGCCTTTTGCTTTTCTCGATCGCAAGATGCACTTGCCACTTCTGATCTTCCTCCTGGGGACGGCCGGATTCCTGGTCTTGATTTGGTCCATGCCACACTACGCCGCGGCCGTGACATGCGTGATTTTTCTGTTTCTCGTCCAGGCGATTCGCCACCTGCGCACTATCCGTCCAGGTGGACGCCCGCTCGGCCACGCGCTTTCTTGGGCTGTTGCTTTACTCCTCGCGACAGACGTTGGTTTCTCCGTGCAGCAACATGTCTGCGACCACCTGGACTGGACCTGCAAAGGGGACCCCAGCCGCGCGGTTATTGCAAAAAAGCTCGCTGGCACTCCCGGCAAGCACCTGATCATGGTGCGCTACCAAGAAGATCACAACCTTCACGACGAATGGGTCTACAACGGAGCGGAAATCGATACGGCCAAAGTTCTATGGGCGCGCGAACTCGACCCTGAACAAAATGCCAGGCTCTTCGCATATTTTAGAGATCGGCAGATTTGGCTCGTCGAACCCGACAGGGACAACACGGAATTAGTTCCCTACCAAGCGCCGCGAGCTTCACCTCAAAAGTAGCGGAAGCGGGAAGTTACCTAGTCATGGCCGCGCCGTGGAATCGGGAATTATCTTAAATCGTAGTCGCCGATGAAAGTGTCTCGGCTGATGCCCAACATGCTCAGGAAGAAAGCAGCAAAAATAATTTGTAATCCGAGGAACAACCACATGGACCAGAAGAGCACCTGCCGGATTTCGTGCAGCTCCCCGAAACCGCTGGCGGCCCACTTCCAGGTAATCCACGCGCACCCGGCAAATCCCATCAGAAACAGTCCGCCTCCCGCTAGCAAACCCGTCTCCAGAGTCACGCTCTTTAGGACGCGCCTCAAGGAAACGGAATGCCGGTCAAACCGCTGCGCGTAGCTGAATACTTTTGCGAACGCCCCGATCGAGAGAATCTGCACTCCCAGCAGCGTGAAGATTACGCCGAAAATCATGGTGTGAATGTCGAGTACCACGTGAGAAGAAATCTGTCGCGGTCCTGGCAGCAGCCAAAACACTAGTGCGAGCCCAGCAAACACCAGTGCGCTGCCCGGCAGCAGGAAAAGCCAGTTCGGCGCGTATAACAGCATAAACCGCAGGCTACGCCAGCCATCGCGAAAACTGCGCAGATGCGGCGCGCGCCCGCGCTTATCGGGCCACAGCACGATGGGAATCTCCGCCATGCGCGCCCCGATTTGCGCGGATTTGATGACCATCTCCAGAGCGAATTCCATCCCTGAACTTCGCAGGTCCAGGCGGTCGTAGAGGCTGCGTGTGAATCCCCGCATCCCGCAATAACCGTCTCCGATGTGCGCATGAAATAAAGTATTGAGTACAGCCGTCAGGCCGGGATTGCCGAAATACCTGTGAAGCGGCGGCATGGCCCCCGGCTTGATTCCTCCCCGGAACCTGTTGCCCAGCACGATGTCATTGCCCTCGCGCAGCTTTTCCACGAATCGAGGCACGTCGCTGAAGTCGTAGCTGTCGTCCGCGTCCCCCATAATAATGAAGGGACCTCGCGCGCCGGCAATCCCTGCTCGCAGTGCCGCACCGTACCCGCGCTGCGTCACACGAATCACCCGCGCGCCATGCTCTTCCGCAATCTCAATCGAACCGTCCGTCGACCCGTTGTCCGCAACCACCACTTCGCCGCTTAGCCCTGCCTCCTGGAGCACCTTCCTGGCTTTGTCCACACAGTACGCCAGCGAATTCGCTTCATTGAGGCATGGGATCACCACGGACACTTCGACCGGACGAGTTTCGCCTGTCGCTTCACGCAGCGCGCTGTCAGAAACCAGCGTTGTCTTCATGCGAGCCTATGATAACTCGCCCCGTTCAAATTTTCATTACGCCAGTTTGCGGTCTTCTTCATCGCGGCTAGGGCTGTGACAGCCCTCGCGCGCACGCTCGAGCGCGGTCGAGCAGCAATTGGCGTTCTCGGCCGTTGCGTGTGAGCGATGCGGCGCGCTCGAACTCTGCCTGCGCCTCGGGGAAGCGGCGAAGCTTGAAAAGAAAGTCGCCGCGAACGCTGGGCAAGAGATGGTAGGACTTGAGAGACGGCTCCGAAGCCAGCGCGTCGACGAGCTCAAGTCCAGCGGCCGGACCCAAGGCCATGGCGTACGCGACCGCGCGATTTAGTTCCACGATGGGCGAGGGCGTAAGCTCTGCGAGCGCGTCATAGAGCGAGGCGATTCGTCGCCAATCCGTTTCCGCCGCCGTACGCGCGCGCGCGTGACACGCGGCGATAGCCGCCTGCAGCGCATATGCACCAGACGCCCCTCCAAGCTGCTCGGTACGCTCAAGTGCCGCGAGACCGCGATGGATTAGGAGTTGATCCCATCGCGCGCGGTCTTGGTCCAGCAGTAGGATCGGTTCCCCCGACGGACCAGTTCGTGCTCGCGCGCGGGACGCCTGAATCTCCATCAGTGCGACCAACCCGTGAACCTCCGGCTCATTCGGAGCGAGTCCGGCCAGGATTCGTACGAGACGCAGCGCATCCTCGCAAAGCGCAGGGCGCATCCAGTCGTCCCCGGACGTTGCCGAGTAGCCTTCATTAAACACCAAGTAGATCACTTCCAGAACAGACGACAAACGGGCGGAAAGGTCGGGCCCGCGGGGAACTTCAAAGGGGACGCTCGCCTCGCTGAGAGTCCTCTTGGCCCGGACGATGCGCTGCGCGACAGTCGGTTCGGGTACCAGGAAAGCGCGTGCAATTTCGTCGGTGGTTAAACCTCCGAGCAAACGAAGCGTTAGCGCAACACGCCCTTCCGTAGAAAGGACCGGATGAGAAGAAATGAATACGAGGCGAAGAAGATCATCGCCGATGTCATCGTCTTGCGCGATTTCAAAATCCGCCACAGCCGCCTCTTGTTGCGTCTTGAGCTCGCGACCCAATTCTTCATGTTTGCGTTCGAGAAGTTTGTTCCGGCGAAAGTTATCGATCGCGCGATGCTTCGCGGTGGCCATGAGCCAGGCGCCTGGGTTATCCGGGATGCCCGACTCTGGCCATTGTTCGAGTGCGGCGACTAGAGCGTCTTGCGCGAGCTCCTCGGCAAGGCCGACGTCGCGCACAATGCGCGTCAGCCCGGCGATGATCCTGGCCGACTCGATTCGCCAGACCGCGTCAATCGCGCGAT
>DASQYT010000356.1:0-4001 GCA_035639075.1 Candidatus Elarobacter sp. | reverse complement strand
AGCCTCGCCGACGCATGCCTTGTTCGCATGACCGAAACGCTTGCTGATCCCGTCATTCTGACGACCGACCAGGATTTCCGGGTCTACCGCCGCCATAGTCGCCAGGTAGTTCCTTGTATGACACCTGAATGATCTTTGTTGGTCTTTGCCAGAGGCCCATTCTTCGGCGAAGTTAAGTATCGGCTTTGGGCCAACTTGGCTGCTGCTACGGCGGGATTGAGAAACGACCCAAGAGTTTCGGGTCCACGGGCGGAGCCAACAGTTGTGAGGGCCGTGAACATCGTGAACGTTCCAGTGCTCGTACAGAGCAAGCCTCGAGCGGTCTTTCCGCCGAACGCTAAGCCAGCTCGAAGGCCTGCAACGGATGCGGCTGGGCCATCCGGTCCTGACCAAACTCGAGGTGCACCATTCGACGTCCTGATGATTAAGTGGTTGTTTGGCTGTTAACTAATTGTAAGGTATTCGAAAGGCATGGCATACGGATGATTCACATGATCGCTCCTTACAAAGATGAAATCACCGAACAGCTGACGCGATCATCGAGGGGCAATGTTGAATGCCTCGGTGTCAGTGCGAATGAGCTGAGGATAGCGCTCAAGTAAGGACCGCCTGGCGTCACGCCATTCCTGTGCCTCTGCTTGCTCTTTCCGAGCGGTTGCGATCTGCGGTTGTACAGCTTCGAGTGCCGGGCCGCCTGGAATCTTTCGGATGCTGATGAAATGGTCCGGGTCGAGCGCCCGCATCCAGACTTCGCGGGGCTTGTTGAGTTCTCTTCCTAACATTTCGGCTGCGAGACCCTTCAGTGCGGTCACCACTCGTTCGGGAGAGTACTCACGGCCAACGGCGCGGACGGCCGCGCCTACCAGATGGTGGGCCGTCCGGAAGCTGATGCCTTCTTCCCGGACGAGAGTATCTGCCAACTCCGTAACGCAAAGAAAACTCCCGCGAGCTCGGAAGCGCATCCGCTCACGATCCACTTCGGCGTGGCTCATAGTGCCGGAGAAAAGGCGGAGCGCGCGAACGGCATCGGCGCACATGGAAAACGCCATCGGTTGTAGGTCATCCTCACTGTCCACGATGTCTCCGAAGGGAGTATTGTGCGCGCAACTGAGTACGGCCTGGGCCTGGCTGAATGCCTTGCTGGCCAGGATGCGCACGTGTTCCAAAGCCACAGGATTTCGTTTCTGCGGCATGATGCTGCTGATCTGGATGTAAGCGTCGCTCAAGCGCAGAAAACCGAACTCTTCCGTGCACCACAACAGCAAGTCCTGCACGAGTTTTCCCAGGTTGAGCGTCAGCACGGCGACGGCGGAGGCCGCTTCTAGCAGGTAATCGATCGCCGCGATGGCGCCGTAGGAATTTACCTGCAGTCCCTCAAAGCCCAATAAACGGGCGGTATAATCGCGATCGATTGGAAAGCCAGTCGTCGTAATGGCGCAGGCGCCGAGGGGGTTCCGATTAATGGTGGCAAAAGCGGCGCGCAATCGTTGGATGTCGCGACCCAGGAATTCAACGGCAGCAAGCAAATAGTGAGCCAGCGTGGTCGGCTGGGCCGGCTGCGTGTGCGTGTAGGCGGGCATGATGGTTCCCACGTGTGAGGCAGCGAGATCGATCAGCACCTGACGCGCGTCCGCGGTTCCTTCCGCAATTCGCAGGATTTCGCGACGCAGACACATGCGGTACATCGTAAGATCGATGTCGTTGCGGCTGCGTGCGGTGTGGATCTTGCCCGCCACGTCTTCGCCGCAAGCTTGCACGAGCAGTTCCTGGACGTGAAAGAACAGGTCCTCGCTGCGGCCGTCGTAGCGCGTCGCCAGAATCTTGGGACGATCGAGACGGGCGATCGCTTCAAGGCACAGACGGGCATCCGCCGTCGGAATAATGTTTTGGCGGGCGAGCATTAAGGTGTGAGCAGAGTGGATTTCGAGCAGCGCGTCCAGAAAATACTTCTTGGCATCTTCGAAGTTCACGGCCAGAACGGTTTCAGCATAGACGGGAGCGGGAAAGCGTTCGGAAGACTTGGACGGCGTTTCGGAGCGGTGGTCCAGTTCATTCAATGGGCGCGCCCCTCCACTAAGGAAAACACAGAACTATCAGCCGCTGGGCGCTTGGCGGCAGCAGCCAAGGAGAGAGTCATCCCGCAGTTCTCCTCTTCGATTCGCGCGCGCATGAGTCTAGCAGCGGCACCAAAAAACATAGCGTGACCTTACCATCTAACTCCCAATCCGAAATTGAGAATTCGGCTCTGGAGGACGGTGGCAGAGGGCGTGCCGAAGAGCGCTGGAAGACCGGTGACTTGTCCACAATGTGTGGGATCCAAGGTAAAGCCATTGCCAGTCTTGGGGCAGCCCGTGGCATCTACAAGAACCCCACCTGTTTTCAGGCTTGTGACATTGGGGTGATTGAAAACATTAGTGGCTTCGGTCAAAAACTGGGCCCGGAATCGTTCCTTCAGGCTGAAGAGCGTTCTTGTATAGCGCAGGTCAAACTGATAAACGTTCGGGCCGCGGAGGGTATTGCGTCCAAAGCCGAGCGGCCGCGTGATGCTGGTCACAAGTGAGTCGCCGTTGAGGTTGGCGTTTGCAGTGACGTTCTGCTCGTCACCGGAGGCGATGTTCGTCAGTATGGCCAACTCGTTGTCATTCAGCACGCGGTTCACCAATGAGTTCTCGACCTTCAGGCGAGGCGACCACACCAGGCTGGCCGTGAAGGACTGTGGCCGATTGATGTAGCTGTTGCTGCGATCGCGGAGGCGATTCGTTGCATCTTCGACGTACACGAGGTTTTGCTCAAAGCCGTTGACGTCCGGAGCATCGCTGATGGTATGCGAATAGATGTACGCTGCGCTTGCCACCAGGCCGCGTGAGAAGCGGTGTTCGTAGTTGACCTCCAGCGCGTTATAGTTCGAGCTAGTGCCAACGTCCTGTAATGTCACGTTGTTGAAGGCCGGGTTTGCACGCGTTCCCGCATTCACCCTTGGGTCGAACACGGGTCGCCCATCAAGTAGCGAGCCCAGTGGATTAATGAGATTGAGGTTGTGCAGCCACTGCAGTTGCCGCCCCCCGGTGTTCACATAGACGAACGTCAATGCATCGTTCTTAGAAAGCTCACGCGATACCTGGAGGGTTGCGGTCATCGCATAGGCGTTCTTGAAATTAGGAGTGACTGTGAATACCGACGGAATAGCCGGAGCTGTCGCTGTGGTCAATGGCTGCGGGAAAGAAGGGGCCCCCGGCGATGAAGAAGACAGCGACGCATTGAACGACCGGCCGGAACCGTCGTTAGAAAGCGCGTTGAACCACAGATTGGTCGGCGGCGCGTCGTAAAACATCCCCCACGATGCGCGTACCACGGTCTTGCTCCCGACTCTCCAGGCCAGGCCTAGACGCGGCGAGACATCTCCGGATGGATTGTGGAAGTCCCGCGAGAATGGGAAAGGGGCGGCCGTGTTCGGCGAAGGAGACAAAAAGCGATCGTAGCGAATCCCGTAGGTGACCAGCAAAGAGGGCCGGACCTGCCAGCTGTCTTGCCCAAAGAAATTGAAGAAATTGGAAATGTACCCCACGCGCGTGTTGCCGATCAAAGCGTTTACCGTGTCATAGGATTTTGGGTTCGCACCGCTCACAGCGGCCTGGTACGCAGCGACCGAACCGAAGACGTACTGCGTGAAACTGTCGCCCTGCTGCACGTCGATAATGCGCGAATAGCCGAACCCTCCTTTGAAAGTGTGGGGGCCGCGGGTGTAGGTGAGATTGTCGTTCCAACTCGGTATCTTTTCCGCGAAAACGTCGCCTACAGAGACGCTTCCGCCAAAATTAGCTATCCCAGAGATGGTTACTGCTGGCTGAGCCCCCGTCAGCGCGCCCGCGATGTGCTTCTCATTCCGGTAGGGATAGGAGAAGCGAAACTCGTTGACCATCTGCGGTGATATCGTACCGACCCATTGCAGTCCGCCGACGTGCGCACGGTCCCGGAAGTCTGACTCCGCGGAAATCAGGTTC
>DASQYT010000355.1:0-5523 GCA_035639075.1 Candidatus Elarobacter sp. | reverse complement strand
GAAGAAAAACTGTTCCATCTGCTCTTCCATGATTTTCTGAGAGTTAGGATCAAGTGGGTTCAGCCGGTACTCGTTCATGACCATCTTGGAATGTTCCAGCCAGAGCTTCCAAGCGTCTTTCGAAACGCTCTCGTATACGCGCTTTCCAAGCTCTCCGCGCCACGGAATGCGATCCAGCCCCGGCAATTCTTTGCCGAATTTCACGCACTGCACCATGCGCGTGCCGGGTTTCACCGGTTCACTGGCCGCCGGCGTTGGACCGCAAGACTCATCCGCCATGTTCTTCTCCTCACGCGCGATCTTCCCTCTCACCTTACTGCAAACCCGACGAAATTCCTAGTTACGTGCCCTCTGTGGTTTCGAGCCGCGGTCGCTGGCGAGTCCCCTCAAAATAGTGCATCATTTCCCGTTCTCGTTCATCGAATGGTAGGCCCGCAATAAACGCGTTGATCAAGGAGCTGCGCCTTTGGCTGAGATCACCACGCTTTTTTGGGACATTGGCGGCGTCATTCTGACGAACGGCTGGGACCGCAGCTCACGAAAAGAAGCCACCGCGGCATTCCACCTCGATTGGGAAGAATTTCAGGACCGCCACGATCTTTCTTTTCCAGCCTTCGACTCCGGTCTCATCACCTTGAACGAATACCTCGACCGCACCTTGTTCTATCGCTCGCGTAGCTTCAGCCGCGAGGAATTCATCGCGTTCATGTTTGCGCAGTCCAAGGAATACCCGGAGACGCGCGCCATTCTCGATAAAGTCTCGCGCTCTGGAAAATACTTTGTCGGCGCCATCAACAACGAGCCGCTCGAACTCAACCAGTACCGCATCGAAGCCTTCGATCTTCGGCGAAACTTCGTTGTTTTCTTCAGCTCCTGTTACGTTCGCTCCCGCAAGCCGGAGGAAACCATCTATCGCATCGCTTTGGAAGTGACGCAGCGCCCTCCCGAAAAATGCCTTTTCATCGACGACCGCTCGCTCAACCTGGAAAGCCCGCGCCGTCTCGGGATGAGCACCATTCACCATCAGAATGCGGAGCAATTGCGTTCCGAGCTTGGAAAATTTGGGGTTGAGGTATAGTTTTGAGCGCTGCATCAGCTACCTGAGCAGCGCGCAACTTGCGGAGGGCGTGACGATGGCTGGCGATTCGGGGCGTTCCGGTTCAGTTTACGGCAGCGTCGCCGAGCCCTGCACGGTAGTTCTTTTCGGCGCTTCCGGAGACCTAGCCAAGCGCAAAGTCATTCCCGCCATGTACGACCTCGCGATTCACAATGGCCTGGGGCCGCGCTACGCCATCGTCGGTTTTGCCCGTACGCCCATGGCCGAAGACGCCTTCCGTGCCACGCTTGGTGAAGCGGCCAAGAGCATCTCCGAAGTCGGCCCCATCGATCCGAAACAGTGGGACGCTTTTGCTGCGAATCTTTATTACTCCCCGGGCGACTACGGCAATCCGGAAGCTTACGCCCAGCTTGCCAAGCGCCTCGCGGAATTGGAGTCCGCAAAAAACATTGGCGGCAACCGTCTTTTCTATCTTTCCACGCCTCCGGAGGTTTATCCGGACATCGTCGAGCAGCTCGGCCGCGCCGGACTCTCTAACCCTCCCTCGCCGAAATCCTGGGTACGCATTATCATCGAGAAACCATTCGGCCGCGATCTCGCGTCAGCCAAAGCCTTGAATCAAATTGTCCTCAATGTTTTCGACGAAAAGCAGGTCTACCGCATCGACCATTACCTTGGTAAGGACACCGTGCAGAACCTTCTCGTTCTGCGCTTCGGCAACGGAATCTTCGAACCGCTTTGGAACCGCAATTATGTCGATCACGTGCAAATCACCGCGGCGGAAACGCTCGGTGTCGAGCGCCGCGGCGGTTTTTATGAAACGGCGGGCGCTCTCCGCGACATGATTCAGAGCCACGTTCTTCAACTGACCTCGCTGGTAGCCGTTGAGCCTCCGGCTTCGTTTGATGCCACCGCCGTGCGCAACGAAAAACTGAAAGTGCTCCAGTCCATCCGTCCTTTCGATTTGGGGATGGTCGCTCAGGAGGTCGTTCGCGGGCAATATTCTCCTGGAAAGCTCGACGGTAAGCTCGTGCCCGGCTACCGCGAAGAGCTCAACGTGAGTCCGTCTTCCAAGACCGAAACTTTCGTTGCCGCCAAACTGTTGATCGACAACTGGCGCTGGGCTGGCGTTCCGTTCTATCTTCGCACCGGCAAGCGCCTCGCCACACGCAGCACGGAGATCATGATCCAGTTCCGCAGCGCCCCGCACATCGTCTTCCGGGAAAAAGAGGTTGAACCCAATCGCCTCATCTTGAACATTCAGCCCGACGAAGGCATTTCCGTTTCCTTTGGTGCCAAGCGCCCAGGGACGGAAATGAGCATCGGCAATGTCACCATGAATTTCTGCTATCGCGAAAGTTTTGGGGATGTCTCTCGCAGCGCCTACGCCACCCTCTTGAACGACTGTGTTCGCGGCGATGCCACGCTTTTCGATCGCGGCGACAGCGTGGAAGCCGCTTGGTCGCTGGTCGATCCGATTCTGGACGTCTGGAGCGCCACCAGGACCGCCAGCGTGCCACAATATCCGTCCGGAAGCTGGGGACCAAAAGAATCCGATCTTCTGCTCGAACGTGACGGCAGACATTGGTGCAACCCGTAATTGCAGCACCTGACGTAAACTAAAGTTAGCAGCCGGTAGGGGGAATTGGTGATCCTTGCAGGGGACGTTGGCGGGACGAAGTGTAATCTGGCGCTCTTTTCCGAAAAAGGCGGCACACTCACGCCCGTCTTCAAGCAGCGCTTCGCGAGCAAGGAATTTGCGCAATTCGAGCGCATCGTCAAGGAATTTTCCCGCCAGGCCGCCGACCACCTCGGCAAAGAGAGTATCGTCGCCGCGGGCTTCGGTATCGCCGGGCCGGTGATCAATGGCACCGTGAGGGCCACGAATCTTCCCTGGATTGTAGACACCAAAGCTCTCGTTAAGGAGCTGAGCGTCCCGCACGTTGTCCTCTTGAATGACCTCGGCGCCACCGGCCACAGTATCGAGCACCTTCCGCCACAGGATTTCTGCGTCTTGAATCCGGGCAATCCAGAGCCGGGCGGCACGCGCGCTTTAATCGCTGCGGGTACGGGCCTTGGCCAGTCGTTTCTTGTGTGGGATGGCGGCCGCTACCGCGTTGTGCCTTCCGAAGGCGGCCATTCCGATTTTGCGCCTCACACCGAGCAGCAGATCGAACTCCTGCGCTTCATGCGCCGCCGCTATCCTCAAGTCAGTTGGGAACTGATTCTCTCCGGACGCGGCTTTCGTACCATCCACGAATTCCTTGCGCCAAAAGTGACGCATGCTACCTTCGAAGATCCCGACGCCGATCCTGCTCCGGAGATCACTCGCCGCGGCTTGGACAAATCCTGCCGTGTCTGCTCGGACACATTGGATCTCTGGACGGCAATTTACGGCGCCGAGGCAGGGAATCTCGCGCTGAAAGTTCTGGCGCTGGGCGGTGTTTATGTTGCCGGCGGCATCGCCGTCAAAATCATCGAAAAAATGAAGGATGGCACCTTCTTCCACGCTTTTAAGGACAAGTGGAAATTCGAGGGCCTCCTCAGCAATATTCCCGTCTCCATCGTCCTCAACGAATCCGCCCCGCTCCTCGGCGCCGCCTACGAAGCCCTCGCCGCCAGCGACAAGTAGCGCCTTCTCCTTTGCTGATGTAAGGGCGCAGCATGCTCCTTTTCTTGGTAGACTACATTGATCTGATTCCTCATAGGGTTGGCCCCGTGGAACGATTCCCGAACATCACACCGAGGCCAAGGAGTTGAGTATGAGCAGTGCCGTAACCACCCAGGTAACCGACCTTCAAAACTATGTGAACGGCGGCTGGCGCCGGTCCACCGCGACCGAGTACTTTGACGTAACCAATCCCGCTACTGCCGAACTTCTGGCGCGCACGCCCCTCTCGAGTTCCGCTGACGTTGACGCCGCCGTTCAAGCCGCCGCCGATGCTTTCCGGGCTTGGCGCCGCACGCCTCCCGGCGAACGCGTCCAATACCTCTTCAAGCTGAAAAACCTCCTCGAAGAAAGTCTCGACGATCTCGCCCGCGTCATCACCTTAGAAAATGGCAAGACCTTCGCCGAGGCTCGCGCCGAACTCCGCCGCGCCATCGAAAACGTCGAAGTTGCTTGCGGCATCCCCATGATGATGCAGGGTTACAACCTCGAGGACGTAACTCCTGGCGTGGACGAAATGCAAATCCGCCAGCCGCTCGGAGTTGTCGCCGCCATCGTGCCTTTCAACTTCCCGGCGATGGTTTCTTACTGGTTCTTGCCCTACGCCATCGCGTGCGGAAATACTTTCATTCTGAAACCGTCCGAGCGCGTTCCTCTCTCCATGCATCGCGCTTTCGAGCTTTTGGAAAAGACCGGCCTGCCCAAGGGAGTCGTGAATCTCGTCAACGGCGGGAAAGAAGTCGTCAACGCTCTCTGCGACCATCCGCAAGTGCGCGCCATCAGCTTTGTGGGTTCCACTCCTGTCGCCAGGCATGTTTACACTCGTTCCGCGGCCAGCGGCAAACGCATGCAGTGCCAGGGCGGCGCGAAGAATCACGTTATCGTTTTGCCCGACGCGGACATGGAACTCGCCACGCAAATCATCAGTGATAGTGCTTTTGGCTGCGCCGGCCAGCGCTGCCTTGCGGTTTCCGTCGCCGTCACTATCGGTGAAGCGCAGAAAACATTTCGCGATTCCATCGCTCACGCCGCCTCTTCGATTCGTACCGGCAATGGCCTCGACGCCGGCATTCAAATGGGCCCGGTCATCACCAGGGAGAGTAAGCAGCGCATCGAATCGTTAATCTCCGCGGGTGTCGGCGAAGGTGCCAAGCCCATCCTCGATGGCCGCAACACGAAAATCCCGAAATACGAATCAGGAAATTTCCTCACGCCCACGGTTCTCGATGGCTTGCCCTCCAACAGCCAGCTCGCCAATACGGAAATCTTCGGTCCCGTCCTCAGCTTGATTCACGCCAATTCCATCGACGAAGCCATGGAATTTCTTCGCCGCAGTCCTTATGGCAATCAGGCTTCGCTATTCACTACCAGCGGTTCCGCCGCGCGCAAATTCCGCTACGAAGCCCCGGCCGGAAATATCGGCATCAATATCGGCGTCGCAGCTCCCATGGCCTATTTTCCCTTTAGCGGCTGGAAGGAGAGTTTCTTCGGCATCCTTCACGGCCAGGGACGCGACGCCGTCGAATTCTTCACCGAATCCAAAATCGTCGTCGAGCGCTGGTCGCGCCAGGAAACCCGCAAATTCTAATCATGTTGACGAAACCTCTCCATCTCGATGTTCACGAACAGATCGAGTGTGCGCAAACGCTCGCCTCCCGCTTTTACACCGATCCCGCGATTCTTGAAATCGAGAAAACTCGCGTCTTCCAGCGCACTTGGCAACTCGTCGGAACTCTCAGCCAATCCTGCGGAGAAGTTAACGGCGTAAAACGCACCATCGCCGACTCCGAAAGTTATT
>DASQYT010000354.1:0-3371 GCA_035639075.1 Candidatus Elarobacter sp. | reverse complement strand
AGCAAGTTGCTGTTTCACGGCCTCCACGATGTGGTGCGGCATGAAGGGTTCGCCGTCGTATTTGCGGATGTGGCCATCCGGCACAAAGCTGGTTTCGCTGCGCAGGTAGCGCGCAAACTGGCCGCTGTAATTGTTCTCCACAATGATGGTGTGCCGAGAGTCCCTCAGAATGTCCAGAATCGCTTCGCCGTGGAGCGGCACGAGCCAGCGGATTTGCAGTTGATTTGCGGAGATTCCTTCTTCATTGAGGATCTCGCAGGCTTCCTCGATCACACCCATAGTTGAACCCCAGCCGATCAAGGTAACGTCGGCGTCGCGCGGACCGGCCAGCGTTGGCGGCGGCACGGCGGCTTCGATCCCGGCCACCTTGCGCATGCGTTTTTCCATCATCGCGCGGCGCTTGACCGGATTGGTGAATTCATCGCTGATCAGTACGCCGTCTTCCATGTGTTCATCCGTCGCGACCGTGTGGATGTGACCCGGCACGCCGGGAACCGCTCGCGGCGAAATGCCGCTGTCGGTAATTTTGTAGCGCTTATAATCACCGTTCATGGCAACTGAGGACGGCGCTCCGTTGCCATTGCCGTTGCCGATCGTCATGATGAGTTCGCCGCGGTCGATGTTCTGGCTGAAATTCAGTTCGTTCGGATGCACGCTGAGACGGCCTTCTGACAGCAGCAGGTCGCACAGTACGAGGCCTGGACACTGAAACCGGTCGGCAAGGTTGAAGATTTCAGGAATTACCTTGAAGCAATCGCCGATGTCCAGCGGAGCCGCGATGACTCGCGGATAATCGCCAAAGGCGGCGCCAAGCATTTGCCAGAGGTCGCCTTGCTCGGTCTTCGTGGGAACGCCTGTGGATGGGCCGGCTCGCTGGCAGTTGATCACCACCACCGGAGTTTCGATCATCGCGGACATGCCCAGGCCTTCGCTCATCAGGGCAAATCCGCCGCCCGACGTGGCGCACATGGCGCGGACACCGGCATGCGCCGCGCCGATAGTCATGTTAATCACTCCGATTTCGTCCTCGACCTGGCGCACCATGATGCCGGCTTTGCGCGCGTGCGCCGCCATCCAATGCAGTACGCCCGTTGAAGGACTCATCGGGTAGGCGCAATAGAACTTTACGCCGGCTGCCGCTCCGCCCATGGCCATGGCGACGTTGCCGCTGAGGATCGCGTAACGATTGTCTGTCTTGGGAATGGGATTCGGAAAAGCCATGAAGTGTGCGGCGGCATAATCGTAGCCGGCTCGCGCAACCCCGACGTTCTCCGCCACCACGGCTTCACCTTTTTTCTTGAACTGCTCGCGAAGGACTTCTTCCAGCGCCTGGAAGCCGATCCCCATCATGTGGAGGCCCGCGCCCATCGCCAGCGTATTCTGCGCGACCTTATTTCTGCTGATGTCCGCCAGCTCGGAAACAGGCAGCGGGCAGAGCTGCACTCCATCGGCGGCGGGGCCCGGCTTTATCGTGTCCGCGTTGTAGATGCAAGCCGCCCCAGCAGTGAGCAGTTGGAGGTGCCGGTCCATGGTGTCCTGGTTCAGGGGGATGAGCAGGTCGAGGCGGTCACCCATGTTAGTGACTTTTTCCGTGCCCGTTCGAATCGTCAGTAAGGTGTGGCCGCCGCGGATGATGGATTGGTAGGCGTTGTAGGCGTTCAGGTGCAGGCCGCGCCGGCTGAAAATCTTTGCGAAAATGTCGCCCGGGGTGGCGACTCCCTGTCCGGCCGCACCTCCAATACCGATAGCGAAGGTCTGCTTCATCGCACCCTCTCTTATGAGTGCCGGCCGTTCCACTGCTCCCCAGCGCTCGGCCGGGCTCAATTCAAAGTTCGTTTTCCCGTCAGCGAGACTCCTCCTGTGAAGAACCAGCTAGTTTTCGGGTAGCGGGAGTATACACCCAATTCTTCCGCATATTCTCGCCAGCTAGAGATTTGGATTCGAACACCCAAGCTGGGTTGGCTGGGAGTGTGCAGGGACAAAGAACTCCGCTCCCGCCAAATTGTCCGAGCATCAGCCAAATTGGAGGCTGTTTTTGCTTGGCTGCAAGGAGCACACTCTTCTCCATGAAAAACAAATCCCAGCACCAGCTCGGGCCGCAAACACGGGCCATTCATGGCGGCGAACCGAATCGGCGTGGCGTCAATGGCCCCATCGTCACGGAAATCATTCGCTCCTCCACTTTTACTTTTTCTTCCACGGAGGAAATGAAGCTGTGGGCCGAGGGCAAGAACAAAGCTTACATTTATACGCGCTACGGCAATCCCACGCTCTCGGTGGCCGAAAAGAAAATCGCCGCGCTCGAAGGCGCCGAAGCCGCTGTGGTTACTTCGTCAGGGATGGCGGCTATTTCTTCGGCGCTGCTTGCCGCGCTAAAAGCCGGCGACGAATTGATCTCCACCGCGGAAGTTTACGGCGGTTCGTACCGCTTGATGCGCGACGTTTTCCCTAATATGGGAATCACGGTGCGCCACGTCGCCACGGATCTAGCGGGCATCGAAAATCTCGTTACGCCGCGTTCAAAAGTTCTTTACGTCGAAACACCCACGAATCCGACGCTGCGCCTCGTTGATATTCAGAAAGCAGTTGCCTTCGCCAGGAAGCATAGCCTCGTCTCTATTATCGACAACACTTTCGCCACTCCTGTTTTGCAGAATCCCATCGCGCTTGGCTATGACATGGTCGTTCACAGCGCCACAAAAGCGCTCGCCGGCCACTCCGACATTATCGCGGGCGTGGCGGTCGGCAATTCGAGTTGGATGGAGCGCGTCCGCCAAATGATCATTTATCTCGGCGGGTCGATGGATCCCGGCGCCGCGTATCTGCTGATTCGGGGAATCAAAACGCTGGGCGTACGCGTGGAGCGCCAGTGCCAAAACGCCATCACCGTCGCCAAGTTTCTCGAGCGGCATCCGAAAGTGGAGCGCGTGCATTATCCTGGTTTGAAGTCACACGCGGATCACAAGCTCGCGGCAAAACAGATGCGCGGCTTCGGCTCCATGTTGGCGTTCGACATGAAGGGCGGCCTGCCTGCGGCGCGGCGTTTCTGCGATCGCGTGCGGCTGTTCCTGCTGGCGGCGAGTCTTGGCGGAGTGGAGTCGCTGGTGATTCTTCCGATTTACAGTTCGCACTACAACATGACGAACGAAGAATTGCGCCGCGCCGGCGTCAGTCCGGGAACGGTGCGCGTTTCGATCGGTCTCGAAGACAAAGAAGATTTGATCGAAGATTTGAAGCAGGCGCTCGGCTGATTTTTTCAGCGCGCCATTCAGTTTTGCGCCACGCTCAATTTTTAGCGCTCAGTTTTTTTGCGGCGACGCTCTTTGCAACCGCGCCGGTCTGAAGGCCGGCCACTACAAAAGCAAGACCAA
>DASQYT010000353.1:0-4552 GCA_035639075.1 Candidatus Elarobacter sp. | reverse complement strand
AAGAAGGAAATGACGTGATCCTCTCACCCAGACCAATAGATTGGTCGTCCTACATCACTAACGCGCCTGTCGCTTCCGAGGCGTTCATGGAGGGAGTGGAAGACCTTCCCGTGCAGGAGCGCGAGCCATAATGCCGCGCTACATGCTCGATACAGATACTTGTTCCTACATCATGAAACGCTCGAACGATGCGGTCCTCAAGCGACTGCAGGAAGTTCGCGTAAGTGATGTGTGTATTTCCGTTATCACAAAATCGGAGCTACTCTTTGGTGTTGAATTGTCCCCCAGCCGACACCAAGATCAGTTAGCGCTCGATGCATTCTTAGGCTATGTTGAGGTTTTGGATTTTCCCGACGAAGCGGCGTCGCACTATGCAAAGATCCGCGCACATCTAAAGACGCGTGGAACGATGATCGGTGCAAACGATCTTTTTATTGCTGCGCACGCCCGCAGCCTCGGCTTGACGCTGGTCACGAACGACACGCACGAGTTCGGACGCGTTCAGAACCTTGTCATCGAGAACTGGGCAGTCAGCACTTAGTCTCATCATGCGCTTCTATCTCGTCACCGACCGCAACCTCAGTCAATCATGGAACTGAGACTTAAGAGGGCGACACATCGGTGATAAGAGAGTACGAGTTCCCACCACAGATCGCTCCGGAGAACGTCTGAAAATCCTGGCCATTGTGGCGAACAAGTTTGCCTGTCGCGTCGCGGCCCGCGACATGCCTTTTCTGTCTTTTCATTTCAATTGAGGAGTCCCCCATGCAAAAAATCCTGATAATCGGCTATCTCGGCCGAGATCCTGAGCTGAAGTACAGCCCGCAAGGCGCGGTCATCGCGCAGTTTTCTATCGCCAGTACCGAGCGTTGGAAGGACAAGAATGGCGACTCCAGGAACGCACCGAGTGGTTCAGCGTGAAGGCGCTCGGGAGGCGCGCGGAAATCGCCGGCGAGTATCTCCACAAAGGCAGCCGTGTTTATCTGGAAGGCTGCAAGCGCACTGAGTCTCGGGGGGACAAGAAAACAGGCGGAAAGAATTATAGGGACCTTGTCTACGTGGACAGGATCGAGTTCCTCAACTCTCGAAGCAACGGCAATGGAACTTACAGGCCCGATGAAAGCAACGAGGGGAGTACAGTGCCAGACGAAGAAATTCCGTTCTAGGCCCATTCCGATTTATCTCAACGATCTACCTTACCGATAACTCACATTTCTCAAACTCCGAAATCTCAAGGAGGCCCCTCATGGCAAACGAGCAAGCGCCAGCGGTTGTCTCAACTATTGACGTCAAATCGGTTCTAGCAGAACTGGCGGTTCCATTTTCTCCCGATCAAGTCCAGTGGCGGGTCACGAATACAGCTAAGGACAAGAAACGCGGCCAGATCGTCCCTTACGCCGATCCGCGCGCCTATGCGGACAGACTGAATGCTCTGTTTACTCCCCAGGGTTGGACCCGCAAATACAAGATCGAGACGATGAGCAACATCACCAGGATGAAGAAAGGCGAGAGCATCGTGAGCGGAAAAATCCTTGTGACGTGCACGGTGACCATCATCGGCCTATGGTCGCATTCGGGTACTGGTGAAGAGTGAGCCGATGATGAGAACGGAATGACCTCAGCGGACGCTCAGGCCTTCAAACGGGCCTGTTCCTGTTTTGGTTTGGGTCGGTACTTCTACGAATTTCAGGGCTCTTGGGTTGATCTCGACCAGAACCAGCAACCAAAGCGAACACCTGCACTTCCGGCATGGCAATTCCGGAAAACTGGCGAAAAGGAATTCGGCCCGGGAAAAACTGCAACGGCAATGGCGTCCACACAAATGGCGCAAATGGCGGCAGTAATAGCGCTTCGAAGCCGAATGGAACACAAGCTAGTGCAAGCGCTAATTCGGGCGCGGATGATTTGGATAACAGAATTCTCGCTCTGGAAAGAGCCGTTGGGCCAACCCTCTATCGCAGTGTCCTGCGCGAGCACGGTGACGTCGAACAGCCGAAACTCATCAGGAATGTCTCAACAAAGCGGAGGGTGCTGGAGATCCTCGAATCAGCCGCACCTGGTTTCGACCGGTTAAGTGCCGCGAGGAAGCGGGTTGATCCGAAAACGCTGGAGATTTTACTTGCCAAGCTTCAAGCTCCACCACTCGCTGATATCGAAGACATGAAAACGTTGCGTAATGTCGTCTTCGGACTCGAACAGCTCGCCGATTCACCCCAGCCCACACGACACTAGCGTAGCAACCACCTTCCCTCTCCACTTCCTTCCCGCCTCGTAGCACGTGATCTCTCCTTTGATCCGTCCCTAGCTCTGCGTGACCGCCACAAAAGGGGATTTCGCAATGTACATCAAGGCAATTAAGCACATTCGTCGCCTCCGCGGCGGCTCGCAGGCTCAGCTCATGGCCGCGGACGACGGACACGAGTACGTCGTTAAATTCCAGGGCAATCCGCAAACCACGCGTGTACTGGCGAACGACTACTTGGCGGTTGGCCCGAATGGTCGGATTGAGCGTACCCGAGCCGGGCATCATATATGTCGATGCCGAGATCATTCGGGAATACAAGATCTCGATCCATGAAATCGGCAGCCAGTCATGGACTTCGGAAATATCAAAAACATGAGATCGGGGCCATTGCAGCGGCTTTTGGCAACGGGGACATGTTCACGGTGATAGATCCCAACGGCGCCGAAACCTTAGTCGCGCTCGGAGAAAAACCGCTGCTCTTCCGCGGTTCGATTGCGGTTGCAGGACGCAAGCGCCCGCTGCGCCATCTCGTGGCGTGCTCCCAGGAGTTGGCCGCCACGAGCTCCGATGGCAAGCTCCTGCTCGTGAGTGATGACGACACGTTTATCTGGTCCGCGCTGGTCAGCCATTACGGACTACCCGCTACACCTGAGTGGGGGTCCTGGATGCTTGCCGAACTGCGGTCACAGAAACGCATCCACGCTCTGTCTGGGTTTGGGTACGAAGGAGTTGCGATCACGGGAACGCGCAAGCAACTACTGGCGCTGCTCTCAAGAGGCCTAAGAACCCGAAATCTGCGTTTTCCATCTGAAAACGGAGCAGTAGAGTGGCCTCGCATCCAGCTCGCCAAACACATTTCGTAATCCCTGCCTCGCAAGAATCAAGACCACTCTTAGCTAAGTTCAAAACAGAGGTCCTTTGCCATGACAGGCGCAATCGCAACAAGTGCATTTCCAATCTCGCGCCCTCAGCCCCTTCCGAATTCCAGTCTTCTCAACTTGCTCGAATTAGCCCGGACCATTCACTCCGCGATGTGTACCGCGAAGCAGGATCTGCCTTGGGATACGCGACAAGCACTGCGGGTACTGCCGAACAAGCGCTCTACCTGATCGACTCTCAAACATTTGACGTGGTCTTGCTGGATGTGAAACCGCCGATTGTCCGCGGACTCGAAACGCTGCGCTGCATCAAAGCCCGCCATCCGGGGATCGAAGTAATCGTGGTGAGCGTTTGCAGGACGGTCGGCTCAGCAGTTGATGCAATGAAGGCCGGGGCTTGCGACTATCTCACGAAACCTTTCAGTCTCAGCGAACTGAAGCTGACCTTAGAGAGGATCGCCGCAGATCTCAGGTTCAAAACCGACGACCGGATGCGATGCGGGAACCTCAAGAACGATCAAGGGTTTGGCGGCATTATCGGCCGAAGCGCGGAAATGGAGAAACTCTATCGGCTTGTTGCAAAGGCCTCGCAGAGCTCTCACCCCGTGCTGATTCTTGGCGAATCCGGCACAGGGAAAGAAATGATAGCCCGAGCCATTCATTACTCCGGGCCATGGCGTGACAAGCCGTTTATCCCGGTCGATTCACAGAGCGCCTGACGGATAAACGCATTGTCATCCACGATCAAGACGGCCTTCGCCATCGACAGACCCTCTGGGGATTGAGGCCAGCACAGTTCTAGCGCGCAACTTCTTGGATGCGATCATTCCTTTCCCGTTGTGTGTGCAGCTTCTGTTTATTTTGGAGCTATCCCCTTGATGCCGGGCGTCTTTGCTAGAACCCACACCCTTCTTGGGCTACTACAAAACCGCTGGCATGTTCCGAAATCAGAACAATCTCATAGTCGAGGTTCGCGGGCGGTCCACAAAGAGTAATTGTTCAGAACAGACCAAAGGGCCATGCGAAAAGATCCATCCGATCCGAGCACGTCAACGCCAGATTCCGAATCGGGTCGCAAGAAAAAATACAGCGCCCCGCATTTCACCAGGCTGACCCCGGAGGAAGCGAAAGCCATGCTGACGGCGAGGGCCTTGCCGGACAGTCCGGTAGTGAGAGAACTGTTGGAATGGATTGCAGAGCTGGAGAAGCGGCCTACAAAAGCGTGATCCCGCCTAAGAACCGCTACGACCCAAAGCAGCCGGGCTGAAGTCCTCGCGGGTCGGTTTCTTTTTTGCGATTCTGCGCGGGACGGCGAGATTCCTTATTTTCCAATCGGTCTGTTTGCCGCTGCGCTTTATCGGCTTTTGTTCGTTTTTCTGACATGCGGATAGTCTCCCACAGGTCTTGTTCCCTTGGCTACTCCTGTGGA
>DASQYT010000352.1:0-4152 GCA_035639075.1 Candidatus Elarobacter sp. | reverse complement strand
GCCGCGCGCCCGGCCGTCGACAAGATGCTCGCTCAGCTCACCGAACGCCAAAAGGAGATCGCCGCGCGTCCGCTCGAAGAAGTCGCCGAGCGCATCGATTTCCTGCTTGCGGTCGGCCTCGGCTACCTCAGCCTGGACCGCTCCGCCGCCACGCTCTCCGGCGGTGAAGCCCAGCGCATCCGCCTGGCGACGCAAATCGGTTCGCGGCTTCGCGGCGTCCTCTACGTTCTTGATGAACCGAGTATCGGCCTCCACGCGAGAGACAATGCGCGCCTTCTCGGCTCGCTCGAGCATCTCCGCAACCTTGGCAACACGGTTTTGGTCGTCGAACATGATGAAGACACCATCCGCCGCGCCGATTTTGTAGTGGACCTCGGGCCCGGCGCAGGCAACTCCGGCGGCTACCTGGTCGCGCAAGGCAGACCAGCGCAAATCGAAGCCACTGCCGAATCGCTAACTGGTCAATATCTCAGCGGCGCGTCGAAAATTGCTGTGCCCGAAAAACGCCGCACCCCGAACGACAAAGCGATACAAATTCTAGGTGCTAGCGCGAATAATCTCAAAGAAGTGGACATCACGATTCCGCTTGGATTGCTCACAGTCGTCACCGGCGTCTCCGGCTCCGGCAAATCCACGCTCGTCAACGACATTCTTTACCGTGCGCTCGCGCAAAAACTCTATCGCTCCTCCGAAGCGCCCGCCGCGCATCGCGAAATCATCGGTGCCGATCAAATCGACAAAGTGATCGAGATCGATCAAGCGCCGATCGGTCGCACGCCGCGATCGAACCCTGCGACTTATACCGGTGTGTTCGCTCCGATCCGCGATCTCTTTGCCATGCTTCCGGAATCGCGTGAGCGCGGCTATCGCCCCGGCCGGTTCAGCTTCAACGTAAAAGGCGGCCGCTGCGAAGCCTGCCAGGGCGACGGCCTCCGCCGCATCGAAATGAATTTTCTTCCCGACGTTTACGTGATGTGCGAAGTGTGCCGTGGACGCCGCTACAATTCGGAAACGCTCGCCGTGCGCTACAAAGGCCATTCCATCAGCGATGTTTTGAATCTGCCTTCTTCCGACGCGCTGAAGCTTCTAGAAAATATTCCGCAAATTCAGCAAAAACTTTCAACGCTCGTCGAAGTCGGCCTCGGCTACGTCACGCTTGGGCAGTCCGCTACTACTCTTTCCGGCGGCGAAGCCCAGCGCATCAAGCTCGCGCGCGAGCTCTCCAAGCGCCAGACCGGCCGCACGCTCTACATCCTCGACGAACCCACCACGGGATTGCATTTCGATGATGTGCGAAAACTTCTCGATGTTCTTCAGCGCCTGGTTGATCTCGGCAACACCGTGCTCATCATCGAGCATCATCTCGACGTCATCAAACAAGCCGACTGGATCATCGACCTCGGTCCCGAAGGCGGCGAAGGCGGCGGCCGCATCGTCGCCCAGGGTCCGCCCGAACTGGTCGCCCGCACAAGAAAATCCTATACCGGCCAGGTCCTCGCCCGCGTACTCTCAGTGGGAACCTCCGGGACAAATGGCCACGGGAAATAGGATTATGTTCTTAACGGGACCGTGCAAGTGATGGAAGCTCTTCTCTATTTTGGCGGCAAATTCCTCGCTTACTCGGCCTGGTGCTATTTCGGTTTGCGAGTTTCCCGGCCTCAGAATTCCCCCACACTTGGCCGCGCCTTCCTCTATGGCTCTATTCGCTTGTTTCTCGGATTGTTCTTTGGCGTTCTGATTTATTTTCTCAGCAGCGCCCTGATCACGGCCCTGGTGCCCGGTCTTCCTGAAAACCTCATTGCGTATCTCTGCGTCTACGTTCCAGTGCGCTGGATTGAGTGGACCATCATGGCCCTTCTGATTCTTCCCGGTCCTATTTCTCCTTTACAGTGGATCGCCGGAGGTGGGCGGGCGGATCGCTTGTGGCGATTGGGTGGAATCGTCATCTCGTGTCTGGCTGACATTCCTCTCATTGTTTCCCTGGGTGGCGTCATTCCCGTCGGTCGGTTCTTGTGCTGAACTGGCCGGCAGACATCAAACGAATGCACCGGGCCGAAGCGCCTGCTGCTTGCAAGCGGCGGTGCTTAACCGTAGAGTGAAGCCCTTGTCATGAGCAACTATTCCATCCAGCCTCTGACTCTTGGCGCGGTGCACACATACCCGCTCGCTTCGCGCAAAAGCAAAGTCAGCATCCGCGATTTCGTGAAACCGGCCGGCACGAACAGCTCGCTCACAAAATTTCTCGATTCACTCCCGGACATTCTTGCGGGAGAAGATCTACGCAACCTCCTCATTGCGATTCACATTGCGCGCAAGCAGCGTAAAGCTATTCTCTGGGGAATCGGCGGCCATGTCATAAAGGTCGGCCTCGGTCCCGTTCTGATCGATCTGATGAAACGTGGTTTCGTCTCCAGCATCGCCATGAACGGCGCTGCGCTTATTCACGATTTTGAAATCGCGCTGGCTGGCAACACTTCCGAAGATGTGGAAGCCGGTCTTGGCGAAGGCCAATTCGGCATGGCCGAAGAAACGGGAAAATATCTCAACGAGATCGCGAAACTTTCTCACCGAATACGCATCGGTTACGGCGAAGCTGCCGGACAATTTCTTTCCAGCGGCGTCATCGAAGTGAAACACGCCGATTTCAGCGTCCTCGCCGTGGCGTACAAACACCGCATCCCTGTGACGATTCACCTGGCCATCGGCACGGACATACCGCATATGCATCCAGCGGCTAACGGCGCGGCGCTGGGCGATGCCACGCACCACGATTTTCGTTTATTCTGCGCTTTAGTGCAGCAAATGCATCCCGGCGGCGTTTATCTCAATTGGGGATCGGCGGTTCTTCTGCCCGAGATTTTTTTGAAAGCGGTTTCCGTCGTGCGCAATCTCGGCGTTCCACTCCGCCCTATTACCACTGCGAACTTCGACTTTATCCAGCACTACCGCCCGTTGCAGAATGTAGTGAAGCGCCCCACCGCGCCAGCCCACGGACGCAGCGGACCTGAATCGCACGGCTACGCCATCACCGGCCATCACGAGTTGCTTATGCCGCTCGTCGCCGCCGCACTGGCTGCCGGCTGGCCCAAGAAACACCGAACTGGAAAACGATGAGCCTCTTTGACGACAATCCGCTGGCGCCGCCTGACCCGAATTCCGAGTCACAAACTTTGGACAGCGATGCACTCGCATCAAGTCCAGAGGCTCCTGTTTCTGAATCTCTTGGCGGCGACCCCATCTCTTTTGCGGCCGCCGCTCCCTGCAAAGAAATGCCTTTTCTTCCTGAAGACCTGTGTATCTCCTGGTCCTGGGTGCATCTCATTGTCTTTTTGATTTTTGGATTTAGCAGCCTGTTGATCGTTCAAGTCGGCGCTGTGCTGCTGCTCTCCGCCAACAAGCACCTCACGCAAAAACAACTGCAGCAGATGATCGAGTCCAAGCCGCAATTCCTGGTCGGCACAAACGTTCTCTGGTACGCATTGCTTTTTCTTTTTCTCTACATGACTCTCGCGGTCTTGCGCGGCCTTCCCTTTTGGCGTTCTCTCGGCTGGAAGAGACTCAGGTCCGATCCCCCCACTGGCAGGGGCAGCCCGTGGATGTATTTCCTTTCCGGCTGCGGCTTGGCCATTTTCGTGGCCTTAGCCAGCTCGCGCGTGAAAAACGTGGATCACGTTCCCATTCAGGAGCTCTTCAAGAGCCGCACCGGCGCCATGTTGCTGATGACCATGGCGGTTTTCGTCGCTCCGCTGGTCGAAGAAACGGTTTTCCGCGGTTATCTGTACCCGCTCTTCGCCAGTAAATTTTCGGGCCTTGCGCAAAATGCTGGGGCCGATCCTCCCGGCGCCATCCGGTTCGGCACTTTCGTCGGCATCATTTTCACGGGAATCTTGTTCGGCCTGATGCACGGCGCGCAACTGGGCTGGACCTGGGGCCTCGTGGGCCTCTTGACTCTCGTCGGCATTATCTTCACGTTTGCGCGTGCCTGGACCGGAACGGTTCTCGCGAGTTTTCTCCTTCACCTCGGCTACAATTCCATGATCGCGATCACTTCCATCATCGCGACCAAGGGCTTCACGCAGATGCCTCCGGGCCGCTGAATTTGCACGATGGCTCGATTCGTTTTCCGCCCCGGCCTCCGCTACAATTGAACTT
>DASQYT010000351.1:0-6154 GCA_035639075.1 Candidatus Elarobacter sp. | reverse complement strand
ACACCGGAAGCACCATGGGATTTCGCACGGTGATCGAGCGCTTCACCGAAGGCGATGGTTTGACTGTAATTATTCTATTCAACCGTACCGATCTCGAGCCCGAAAAATTGGCTCTTCAAGTTGCGGATATTTTCTTCTCTGCCAAAAACTGATCCGCACGTAGCCCCAAAAACTTCGCCAGTGCTCAGGACAATCCCGCGAGTTTGCCGAGCCCCTTCACTTTCGCGCGCGCAGCCATCGCGCCGTACTGCTTCATCATCGTGCGCATTTGCAGGTATTGCTTGAGGACCGTGTTGACGTCCTGCACCGTCGTGCCGCTGCCTTTGGCGATGCGCTTGCGCCTTTTGCCGTCGATTACGTTGTGGTCGCGGCGCTCCTGGTTGGTCATGGAGTTGATGATGGCCTCCACGCGAGTGAGTTGGCCCTCGTCGACCTTCGCATCCTTGGGAAGATTTTGCAGCGGCCCCATCTTCGGCAGCATGTCCACGATTTTTTCGAGCGGGCCCATCTTGCGAATCTGCTTTAGCTGATCGCGAAAATCTTCCAGCGTGAATTCTTCCTTGCGCAGCTTGCGCTCGAGGTCGGCAGCCGCTTTTCTGTCGACAGTCTGTTCCACGCGCTCGATCAGCGACATGATGTCGCCCATGCCCAGAACGCGCGACACGATGCGTTCGGGATAAAACCCCTCCAGCGCGTCGTATTTTTCGCCAAGTCCGACGAACTTCACCGGCGCGCCGGTAACTTTGCCGATGCTCAGCGCCGCGCCGCCACGCGCGTCGCCATCCAACTTCGTCAGGATCACACCCGTAAGCCCAAGGCGCTTGTGAAATTCCCCGGCGGACCGCACCGCGTCCTGGCCGATCATGGAATCGGCGATAAAAAGAATTTCGCTGGGCTGCAATTCTTTCTTCAGCATGCTCAGCTCGTTCATCAATTCATCGTCAATGTGCAGGCGGCCGGCCGTGTCCACCAGGATCACGTCGCTGGCGGAAAGTTTCGCTTCCTTGATCGCGCCTTTCACGATTTCCAGTGGCTTGTCCGTTCCCGCGCCGGGCCACACCGGCGTGCCTACGGCCTTCGCGACTTGCGCGAGCTGTTCGCGGGCTGCCGGACGGTATACGTCCGTGGAAACGACCAAAGGGCGATGCCCGTATTGCGAAAGCCATTTGGCGAGCTTCCCCGTCGTCGTGGTCTTGCCGGAACCTTGCAGCCCCACAATCATCCACACCGATGGCGGGCGCGAAGCAAACAGCGGCTTGGCGTGCTTGCCCAACATCGCCGCAAGCTCGTCGCGCACCACTTTGACGACCTGCTGATCCGGCGAAAGCTGCAGCATCACTTCGCTGCCGATCGCTTTCGCGCGGATGTTGGCTAGCAGCTCGTCGACCACGCCCACGTTGACGTCGCCTTCGAGCAGCGCCTCGCGAATTTCGGCCAGTGCGGTGTTCAGGTGCTCATCGGTGAGCTTGCCTTGCCCGCGCAGATTCTTAAATGTGCGTTGCAGCTTCTCTGTAAGGTTCTCAAACATAGTTCGTTACAAGCGGCTCGTGATTGGTGACTGGTGAAAACCTATCTTAGGCTGTCGTTTCGCGCTCGGTCAAACTCGCGCTTCGCTGCAAGTCCGAAAGTGCGCCTGCCATTACCACTTCGCTTCCGGGCGCGGTAGAATCAGGACTGCCATGGCGAAGCATCTTCAAGAGACACCATCGTCGCCGATGGATTCGCACGAATCTCCCGTGCAGGAAGAAGTCCTCGACATTGTTGAAGAAGCATCCCTCGAATCTTTCCCCGCAAGCGACCCGCCGGCCTGGACCGCCGGTGGCAAAAAGCTCCAATCCCTGAAACGGGCAACAACCGCCTGAGGCGGCTCACAGGTCCTTGTGGGTCATCAGTTTCCGATTAAGCGCGCCTCGAGTAGGTAGTTATCCTTGGCTGGACGAGAAATTGTGGGAACCGTTCGAGGCGCTTCCTTCGACGAGTCAGAGGCGCTTAAGCACGGCGCGGGCCAGCGCCTTCGATTTTTCCATGCGCTCGGATTCTTGGCCGGCGCTGCCAACGCTGATTCTCAAGAACATCTCTCCTTTGAGCACGTAGAGCGCGCTGGCAACCGGACTGGCGACCCAGTAAGCCTCCTCGCCAAGACCGCGAATGGGACGTGGCTCGCGGCTCTCCCTCTCGCGTTGGGGATCGAGCTTCTTTTTGTTTTCGCCCGCGACGGGTTCTTCGTCGACCTCGGAAGAGTGGAACTGCTTCTGCCAAAGTTGCCGTGCGGTCAGCGGGACAGGATGCAGTGGATCGGACGCAATCAGGAACAGGCTGACTGACTTGTTTAGCGTAGGCGTGCGAAACAGGCATTGCGTTGCGAACAATCCGCCGCTTGGCCGCACGGTAGGTTTAGTTTCCTCGACGCGCTCACCCTGGATCGCTTCAATTTCAGCGGGAGTCAGCAGGGCGCATGCATATACAGTTCCTTTCGAAACATCTGTGCCCTTTTTGGCGCTCTGTGTTGCGGCTCCTCCGAGCACGCCGGCAAAAACAAACGCGACGCAAGGCAAGATCCTCAGTGTTGGACGCATAAATATTTTCGATGCTGTCGCTAGCTGGTCGCCCTAATTGTTGGCCCTGCAGCCCGGATCGCCCCGAACGCCCTTCGCGGGGCTTCCAAAGCACAGCTTGGCGTGCCCTTTGATGTCCCCCGTACGAGTGGCGATCTGCGTGCCGTCGAATGTCTTGAACAGCCCTAGGCCTCCCACCTGACGGGCAATCGTCGCCAGCGCGTCCTGAGCACTGGCAGGGCCTGTGGACGCATTCTGCGTCGGGTCGGTCACGCAACTCCCGGTGCAGCCGTCGGCGTAGCCGACGAGCACCCGCCCGAGTTTATCCACGGTAATGTCGTTGAAATCAAGCAGATTGCGGCACGGGTTGCTTCCTCCCTGGTTCCAGATGCAGCCTCGCTGGACTGGATCCGCGGGAGTTGCGTCAACAGTCGTCCAGGTGAGGCCGGAGTCGTAAGTGAAAGCCACATAGAGGTGCCAGACGCCCTGGAAGTTGGCCGACTGCGTATCACCCGCGGTCTGAGTCCCCAGGAAGGCAAAGGCCGCGCGATCATCGTCGCCGGCGATCACTTCGGCAAACTCCGTGTTCTGCACTCCGAACGGAGTCCCCGCGTCCTCGGACTTCGACCAGTGCAAGCCGCGGTCGCCCGAAACTGCAATCTTGGCATGCCCGTCCGAGTTCACATACCCGAGGTAGATGGTATTGTTTGCTCCTTCTGCAACCGACGGGTCCGAGCCGGGGCTGATGCTCTCGCCGTCCGGCACGGTGCGCACAACCCAGCTCGAACCGTTGTCCGTAGAAACGGCCACGCCTGGCCGGCTGACGCTGTTGGCGTCGAAGCAGTTTTCGTTGGGAACGTAAACAGTCCCGTCGGGCGAAACGCGCACGTGACCGTGCAAACCGCCGCAAGTACCGGGCGCGATGGGAACATCTACGCCGTTGACCTGTGCGAAGGTGTAGATGGGAATGCCGGGCCCGAAGGTTACGCCACCGTCATCGCTACGCGAGCAGAACGCTGTCACAACGTCCTGCGAGCAGTAATAAATTCCGTGCGGGTACCCTGTTGGCGTCAGCGGCGCTGGGAAAGCGTAAGGGCCTCCGCCCACCGTCTGATGGTCGACGCCCGCAGGCTGACCGGACCCCTGCGTCGGAAGCCAGTTGTTGCCATCGTCGTCGCTGAAGGAGAGCTCGCTGGTAGCGCCGTTGAGTTGCGACGAAAACAGCCGATTGGGCCCGCCAAAATGTCCGTCATCAACGAACATGATCGGGTCCAGACTCAGGCGCGCAAAGGGCGAGCGCTTGTCCTCCCAAAACGCCGTGGCTGGGTTGACGCTGTCGTCAAAAGTCACGCGCAGTGTATGGTTTCCCGCCTCGATAAACGCCTTGCCGGTGTTCCAGTCAACTCCAATAGACGGCTCTCCCGCAGCGTGCTCCGCGGCAGTCGTTGAGCCGGTCGATGGCTGAATGCAACTGGGTGGTTGTTGCGTTCCCGTACAGTCATCGGGAGCAGGATAATTAATAAAAGTTGGGGCGCCAGGAGCCGGAGGAGGAGGTATCGGTGCCGGGGGTCTGGGTGCAATCGTCAGCGTAACCGCCACGTGAGCCGCCGTCGGCACCGGGGCCAGCGCGGCTACTGAGCGAATGTGCCATAGCCCGTCAATAGGATCAGTGACCGTGAGATCCTCCTCGCCGGGTCCGACTTGCGCCCACACAGGGGGCAGGTTAGTGACCAACAACGCTACGGTCGAAACAAGAACCAGAACGACGAATGAAGTCCACAAGTAGAACCGAATACCTTTCATGCAAACCTCCGCCCGAGTATTTGGCCTCTTGACTGGCTCACACCCTAGGAATGGGCTCAAAAGTACTGGCGAGATAAGTTGGTACTCGGTAGGGCATTTTCCTACAATCAGGTCGCAACCTGATTCATCGCTGCGGCGTATACCCTAGTTCTCAGCCGTAACGCGGCAATCGAAGTAGGCGGCACAAATCCGTGAGTTTGTGCAAATCAAGGATATTCAGCACGCGGCATCACTCCTGGTAGACACGGCAAATCGGAAACCGACTCGTTACCCAGAAGGCGACCATAAGGATGGGCTGCCAGGCTGTGCTAGACTGACGCTTCTTGGTGTGTCCTGTTCCCACGGGACCGAAATCATCTTTGGGAGTTTGGTGAAAATGCGTTGTTCCTACTGGGGTATTGCCTTTCTCCTTTTGTCTTCTTGTGCCTCCGCGTTTGCCCAAACGATTGTTGAGGGCACCGTTCATGACAATTCCGGCAGCGCTGTCGCGAACGCCTCCATCTTCTTGGGACACCCGGACGTGGTGGCCGTCCTTACCACCATCACGGACGCGGATGGAAAGTTTCGAATTTCTGCCGTCGAGGCCGGAGCCTACCGTCTCCGCGTGCAGGCTACCGGCTATTACGTCTCTACTTATGACTTTGTGTTGCGGTCCCGCCAGCCCGTTTCGCTTAGTATTGAGCTGCAAAAAGAGGAAACCGTTCGCCAGTCCGTGGAAGTTTCTGCCCGCTATCTGACTGTTGATCCGGAGAAAACCGGCAGCTCTTACACATTCTCACGGCAGGATCTCGAGCGCCTGCCGGATCCGCTGGTGGAGAGCACCAACGACCTGGTCAACAATCTAATGCCCGGCGCAAGTGACAGCCACGACAATTTTCTGGCTGTGCGTGGCACGGAATTCTCGCTGCACGAGTTCATCAACGGCGTCTCTTTTCTCGACAACACGCAGCCTCAGTTTTCCGCTGGAGTTAGCCCGCAAATCTTCGAAACCGTGGACTTGATGACCGGCGGATTCACGCCGGAGTACGGCAACCGCTTCGGCGGGGTCCTCGATATCTCCACGCGCTCCGGAGCCGATCTTGCGGGACACGGCGATTTGAATTTTCGCGGCGCCACGCTGGACAACTACGACTTAAACGCCGACTACGGCGGACAAGCGGGCCGCCTCGGCTATTACTTTTTCGCGGACGGTTTCACTTCCAGGCGTTATCTCGATCCGCCCGAGCCGCAAGAGCTTTTTGACTTTGGCAAAGGCTCGCGAGCCGCCGCGCAGTTCGATTGGCGTGCGGGCAACAAAGACGCATTCAAATTATTACTGATGGGCTCGGGCGCAAATTTTCAGCAGCCCAATATTACCGATGATCAGCTTGTCGGCCGCGACGCCCAGCGCCACCTGCGGCAGTACACCGCGATCCTCGGATGGCTGCACACTTTTTCTCCACAAACTTTGCTTCAGACTTCTGTCTACGAGCGCACCACCTCCGACAAGGTTCTTCCCACGACCGATCCGGTCACGCCACTTTCGGACGCCTCACGCGCGTCCTTAGCTCTTGGCGTCAAGAGCGACCTCTCGCACTCCTGGCGCGGACATCTTTTCAAGGCGGGCGTTGATTTTGTCCGGCTGCGCGAGGGAGAAAGTTTCTTCTTCGACAGCCGCGGCGATCCGGATGTATTTCCGCCGTTTCAGGGGTGGGGCAAAGGCGGGCAAGCCAGCTTCTATGTCCAGGATCATTTTTCGCTGGTTCGAAACCTGATTGTGGATCTCGGGCTTCGCTACGATCACTTCGACTTGGTGG
>DASQYT010000350.1:0-16185 GCA_035639075.1 Candidatus Elarobacter sp. | reverse complement strand
AGAAGGCAAGCTGCGCAGCGCCGCTTGGACCGAACTTAACTGGCCTTTCTCCCATTCACGATTGATCACGATTTCGTCGGCTTTGAGATCCACCGCTTTGGCGATGGGTTCCGCGTGCGCGCCGAGCACAACGCGACGCACCCCAATTTGGCGGTGCGCCGTTACTTCCAGGAGGTGTTCAAGGAAAGGGCGCCCTTGGTAGGGAAGCAGCGCTTTCGGTGAGCCCATTCGACTCGAAGCCCCGCCGGACAGGATGACGGCGGCCAGCATATGCTCCCTTTCAGCGCTCGTTCACGGTGTGAACTGCAGTAGCGCGCGATTCGTATTTCAGTTTCTTGTGCGTTCCAGATTGCGCATTCCGCCTTACCGCGATGAGCTCCGCGACAATACTGATGGCAATCTCTTCGGGAGAGAGAGCCCCAATTTCCAGTCCCATCGGCGCGTATACGCGTTCAAATTCCTCGGGCTTGTAGCCCTCGTTTTCGAGCGCCCTGTAAACGGACAGCACTTTGCGCTTGCTTCCGATCATGCCGACGTAGCGCGCTTCCGTGCGGACGGCCCAGGCCAGCACGCGCATGTCTTCTTTATGGCCGCGCGTCACGATGACCACGTAACTCGACGCATTCGGACGAATCTTTTCGAACGCGTCCTCGTAACTAGTGTGGATTTCGTGCGCCATCGGAAAGCGCTCTTTGTTGGCGAACGCTTCGCGGTCATCTACCACGCCGATCCCAAAGCCCGCGGCGCCGGCCGCCTTTGCAACCGCCGTCGAGACGTGACCGCCGCCAAACAGGTACACGACCGGTTGCGGCAAAATTGGCTCAACAAAAACCTCTAGCGTTCCGCCACAAATCAATCCGCTGTCGTAGCTCGCCTCATTGTTCAGGTTGAAGACCATCTTGCGTGGCGATTCTTTCTGCATCACTTCTTTTGCTGCCGCCCAGACTTCTGCCTCGACGCAGCCGCCACCAATCGTCCCCGCGATCGAGCCGTCCTCGCGTACCAGCATCCGGGAACTTTCATAGCTCGGGATCGATCCATTGGTATGTACGATCGTGGCCAGCGCCGCGCGCCGCCCGGCACGCCGCATCTTCACGATTTCTTCAAACAGGTCCATCGGGCTCCCTGGGAATTACGCTACGCCGCGCGCAAGGTCATGTCAATTCGCAGGGTCTCAGTTGCGGCGCGCAGCGAGGTTGCGCGGCGCCGTCAAAAACAGGAGAGGCCGCGCAATGCGGCCTCTCCAAGCTTCTGTAATGACTTGTATGCTGGTCGCGGGTCAGCGCCCGGCCGCGGCTGAAGCCGCTTGGTCGAGAATTGTCGCGGCGCGGCCGGCATCTGCCACGCCGAAGTAAAGAACCGGCTCGTTCCTCCCCGGTTCCGAACCGCAAAACGCAAAGTTGATATTGATCTTGGCATCGCCGAGCCGCTCAGCGGCCCGCGCGAGTTCTCCGGCGCGGTGGGGCAACGTCACGCGCGCCACTTCGGTCTCTTTGTAAGACAGCTTTTCTGAATCCAGCACGGTCCTCGCAGTTGTGGGGTTGTCCACGACGAGATGTACCAGACTCTTTCCTTCGATAGGTGAGGACTGGAACGCAATAATGTTTACGTTGCGATCGGCGAGCGCCCGGCAAACTTTCCCGAGAGTGCCCGGCCGGTCTTCCAGGTGGATGCTGAACTCCTTGGTAGTCGGCATTGTCATTGATCTCCTGTAGTTTTTACGAGGAACGCAGTGGCGCGTTCCTGCGGGGCCGAGAGGAGAAAATCCTACTACCGCGTTGCCAGCGTTTCAAGTGGTACGTGTGCACCGGTTCAGGCGGCAGTTTTTCCGTTCTTTGCCGCAGTGCTTTCTAGACACATTTTTGTCGCGGTGATAGCGTACCCAAGCCATTTTAACGCGCGGGAGTTCTCATGAAGGCAATCATCTTCCATCAGCACGGCGCGCCCGAAGTCCTCAAGTATAAAGACGCTCCAGAACCCAGCATTCGCCCGAACGAAGTCATCGTGCGCGTCAAGGCTTGCGCGCTGAATCACCTCGATCTCTGGGTGCGCCGCGGCATCCCAGGCGTGCCGATCCCGCTTCCGCACATTCCAGGCAGCGACGTATCGGGTGAAATTGTCCAAATCGGCGCGGATGTCACCGTTGTGCGCGTCGGGCAAAAGGTTGTCCTGGCTCCCGGTGTGACCTGCGGCAAATGCGCCGCTTGCATCTCCGGCCAGGACAATCGCTGCCGCCAGTTCACTAATCTTGGCTACCTAATCGATGGTGGTTGCGCCGAGTTCGTCCGCGCCCCCGAAGTGAATTGCCTGCCGTATCCGGAAAATCTGAGCTTTGAAGAAGCCGCGTCAATTCCTCTGGTCTTCCAAACGGCGTGGCACATGCTGGTAGCCCGCGCGGAGCTGCAGCCGGGCGAGGATATTCTCGTCCTCGGGGCGGGTAGCGGCGTTGGTAGCGCCGCGATTCAAATCGCAAAATTTCTCGGCGCGCGAGTACTTGCCACTGCGAGCACCGACGAAAAAGTGCAGAAAGCAAAGCAGCTCGGCGCCGACCATTTTATCAACCACAAAACCCAAAAAATCCGCGACGAAGTGCACCGCATCACCAATAAGCGCGGTGTAGATATTGTCTTCGAACACGTTGGCACGGCCACTTGGGACGACAGCCTCGCTAGCTTGGCCGCTGGAGGCCGCCTGGTCACTTGCGGGGCTACGACCGGCTACGACGCCAAGGTTGATCTCCGCTTTCTTTTCAGCCGCCAGCTTTCGCTCCTCGGCTCCTACATGGGCACCAAGTCCGAGCTGCACACCGTGATGAAACTTGTTACCGCCGGCCACCTTAGGCCTATCGTTGACCGCGTATTTCCGCTCGCCGAAGCTGCTGCCGCCCACGCGTATCTCGAATCCAGCTCGCAATTCGGCAAAGTCGTCCTTGCCGTCTGACAAACCGAAGATACTCTCGACCTCTCGTTCAATCTTCTTCACCTGCACCAATGGCCCGCGAAGTAACCGGAAGTACCATTGACATCGTTTTATTCCTCGAATAATTTGGCCGCGATTTCCCCGGGTCCAACTCACCCACCCTTGTTCATCCCGGCTGCCAGAATCACGTCCGAAAAGCTGTAAATAGGGAGGTCCTCGCAATGTGGTCCAAGCGACCGATACTCTACGTGTGTCTACTCACCGGATTGGCGATGGTATTTGCCATTGCCGGTCCATCTTCAGGTCAAAACGCCAGTACGGCGGCTGAGGCTCCATCCGGTTACGACAATCAACCCAACGGCTTGACGGACTCGGCCACTTTCACAATGGATCGCGGCAAATTTGAAGAAACCGAAGCAATCGGCGATGGACTTGGCCCTATCTTCAATGCGCAATCCTGCCGCGAATGCCATCAAAACCCGGTCACCGGCTCCACGAGCCAGGTCAAGGAACTCCGCGCCGGACACCAAGACTCTTTTGGGAACTTTGTCGCCGCCACGGCCACGCTCGCTGATGGAACCGTAACCATCGCCAACCGTTCACTCATCAACCAACGCGCGATTTGTCCCGCCGTAGACACGATTACGGTCAATGGCCAAACGCAGACATATAATTTCCCTCAGACGCAAGGGCAAGAGCGCATTAGCACCGCGGAAACTATTCGCGCGTTCCGTATGTCGCTCAACACCATCGGTGACGGTTTCGTCGAATCCATCGCCGATCAGACGCTTCTCAATCTCGCATCGTCCCAATGCTCAAACACGGGCGGCCTCATCTGCGGTGAAGCCGTGCGCGTTTCCGTCCTGGAAGCCAGTGGCGCTCTCGCCGTGGGCCGGTTTGGATGGAAAAACCAGCACGCCTCGCTGCTCTCCTTCTCCAGCGACGCTTACTTAAACGAGATGGGCATCAGTAATCGTCTGCCGCCCAACAACGTTGACGTCACTCGTCTCTGCGATGTCATTCCTGATCCCAATGACAACACGCCCGATTCCGAAGGCCTCAACGACATCGACCATTTCGCTCGTTTCATGAGGGCCACAAAAGTGCCGCCCCGTGACACAGCGCTGGCTACTTCTTCGGACGGCGTCGCGGGCGCAACCTTGTTTCACAATGTTGGCTGCGACATTTGCCATGTCTCTTCGATAACCACCGCGCCGCCTGGAACAGCGGTCGCCGCCGGCGCCTTCACCGTGCCCGCTTCATTGGGCAATAAGGTCATTCATCCCTACAGCGACTTCCTGCTGCACAACATTGGTACTGGTGACGGGATCGTGCAAACCGGCGGCCAGGAAACCGCCCAAAAAATGCGCACGCCTCCTCTTTGGGGAGTCCGTACGCGCACGGAATTGCTCCACGACGGCCGCTCCGTCACTTTCTACGACACCATTCAACGGCACCGCAACGAAGCTCAGCCGGTGCTCAACAACTTCAACAACTTGAGCACCACGCAGCAAAATCAACTGATCACTTTCCTGCGTTCCCTCTAGGGCCGCAGCCCGGGCCGGCGAAACAGCGCCCTTGCTTCGCCGGCTTGTTCCATTCTTGTTGCGTATGCCCGCGCTGCTTTCCTCCTCACGGAATCACAGGAGTGATATCCTCTCCCCGTCCTAAACTCCTAATGTGATGGCGGGGAATGGCGGTTAGCCTTCAAGCGCGGCTTTCAGTCTTGATCGTCAAGTGGCGCGTCAAGCGCCGTTTGAAAGGAGTGCGCGATTATCGCGTCGCCCGCCAGATTCTTCGCCCGGATCCCTACAAGGTTCCGCCAACAGTTCAAATTTCTCCCGCGCATCTCAGCGGCGTTCTCGGTGAACGCCTCGAAGGTCCTTCGTCAGGCGACACTGTGCTTCTCTATCTTCACGGCGGAGGATATTTTGGCTGCTCTGCAGAAACGCACCGTCCCATCACCGCTTACTATGCGCTCCATGGGTTTTGCGTTTTCGCTCCGGACTATCGTCTTGCGCCCGAGCATCGGTTTCCTGCCGCCGTGGAGGACGCCGTGGCGTTCTACCGTGCACTTCTGAGCGCCGGTTATCCGTCGCAGTGCATCGTCGTGGCGGGCGAATCGGCAGGAGGTGGGCTGGCACTCTCGCTCATGGTCGCTCTTCGCAGTGCGGGTGATCCGCTTCCAGCGACGGCTGCGCTCTTTTCTCCTTGGACCGATCTTGCCGCTACGGGCGACTCCATTCGAACCAACAGCCACCGCTGCGCTATGTTCAACGGGCTCGATGTCGCGGCTTCGGCGCACTACTATCTCGGTGACACCGATCCGCGCAATCCGCTGGCGTCTCCTCTGTACGCTGATCTCGTCGGACTTCCGCCGCTTCTGATTCACGTCGGCGCCGATGAAGTCTTGCGCGATGATTCCACGCGCCTCGCCAAGCGTGCCCGCGCCGCCGGCGTCTCCGTCGAACTAAAAATCTGGCCCGTCGTTCCCCATGCCTGGCAACTCGCCCCACATCTGATTCCCGAAGCCCGTCAATCGCTTCAAGAAAGCGCTGACTTTTTCCGCGCGCACGTTGCGCCAGCGGAGTGGAACAGGGAAGTAATGGCCCGCGCATGACCGCATCCGGTGCTTTTTCTTCCAACTCGCCTGTCACCAATGTTGACGTGCTAATCGTCGGTGCCGGTTTTTCCGGCATCTGCATGGGCATCAAGCTTCTCGAAGCCGGCATGCAATCATTTCTCATCATCGAAAAGGGCGAAGAAATTGGCGGCACGTGGTGGGAGAATCGCTATCCTGGTTGCGCTTGCGATATTCCTTCCCATCTTTATTCGTTTTCGTTCGCGCCATCCACGGAATGGACACGCATGTATCCGGGCCAGGAGGAAATCCACGACTACCTGAAACGTTGTGTCGAGCGCTACGGGCTGGCGCCGCATCTCCGCTTGAATGCGCGTTTCCGGGAAGCAGCTTGGGATGAATCCGAGAGTGTGTGGAACATAACCGCCGGTGATGGAGTGCGCATTCGGGCGCGCGTGCTTGTCTCTGGCATGGGCGCGCTGCACGTCCCGCACTATCCGGAATTACCCGGCCTCGAAAGCTTTTCAGGTCCGGCGTTTCATTCCTCAGCGTGGGATTACGGGGTGAATCTAGAGGACAAAAATGTTGGCGTCGTCGGGACCGGCGCCAGCGCCATCCAATTTGTCCCGCAAATCGCGCCTCGCGTGGGCAAGCTCTATCTTTTTCAACGCACGCCGCCCTGGATCGTTCCGCGGATGGACTTCGCCATCTCCGAAAAATGGAAGCAGCGCTTTCGCCGCATACCGTTAACCCGTTGGACTTTTCGGCAATATATTTTCTGGCGCCAGGAGTTTCGCGTTCTCGGATTTCTCGGCAACGAATCCATCCGCAAAAAAGCCGAGGCCATCGCTCTCCGGCACATGGCCCGTAGGATCAAGGATCCCAAGCTCCGCGAGGCGCTCACTCCCAAGTATCAGTTGGGCTGCAAACGTGTCCTCGTTTCCGACGATTACTATCCGACTCTTAATCGCGCAAACGTCGAGCTCGTCACGGATGGAATCGCTGAAGTCTGCGAGCACAGCATCGTCACGCGCGACGGCGTTGAACGCCCTATCGATGTTCTGATTTACGGCACTGGCTTCCGCGCCACCGAACCGCTGATCGGCTGCCGCGTGGTGGGGAAGAGCAGCGTCGAAATTCATGACGCTTGGGGAAAGCGCATGACCGCCTATCTAGGCGTCACCGTAAGCGGATTTCCCAATCTGTTTATACTGCTCGGTCCGAACACTGGCTTGGGCCACAATTCCGTCGTGCTGATGATCGAAGCCCAGGTCCGCTACACCATGAATTGCCTGAAACTTATGAAGAGCCGGAAGCACCGCGTCCTCGAAGTCCGCCCTGAAATCCAGAATCGTTTCGTCGACGAAATCTACCGCCGCATGTCCGGCACCGTCTGGCAATCCGGCGGCTGCCACAGTTGGTATCAAGACCAGCAAACCGGCGAAATCACCACCCTCTGGCCCGGCTCCGTCGTCTCCTACCTTCGCCGCATGCGCTCGGTCTCCCGGTCCGACTACGAACTGAGATCGCCCAGTCCCGCAGCATAAATACGCAATTTGTGTCCATCAGTCCCCTGTGCGAAAATAGCGTAGACGGAACACATGAGCACATCTCTCGGCAAACACGTCACGCTGACCAAGCCCGACGACTTCGGCAAGCTTCTCGAGGACGAGGGCATCATCTTCACCACGCTCGATAAAGCGGTGAATTGGGCGCGCAAAAGCTCCATCTGGCCGCTGGGCTTCGGCCTCGCGTGCTGCGCCATTGAGATGATGTCCATGGCTGCCGCACGCTTTGACGTCGCGCGCTTCGGCGCAGAAGTTTTTCGCCCGTCGCCTCGCCAGGCCGACCTGATGATCGTCGCCGGCCGGCTCTCGCAAAAAATGGCCCCGGTGATTCGCCTGCTTTACGACCAAATGCCCGAGCCGAAGTGGGTTATCTCAATGGGCGCTTGCGCCACTTCCGGCGGTGTGTTCAACAATTACGCCATCGTGCAGGGCTGCAATCAGGTTATTCCCGTCGATGTTTACGTTCCCGGCTGCCCGCCGCGCCCCGAAGCGCTTTTGTACGCCATCCTCCAGCTCCAGAAGAAAATCGACGCCGAGAAAGGCTCCTTCAAGCGCGCCTTGAATCTCGCCTGATTCGCGCCGTCGTTTCCGCAAATCTCATTTATATGGATAAAGCTAGTCGTGCTCCCTTAGTCGTTGATGCGGCTTTCTGGGGAAGAGAGTGCAGTTCAGTTCACGGTCAAAGGAATAGCGACGTTTGCATCGGCATTGGCATTGCTTCCGTCGCTGGTGTTGCTTTCGGTGAACGCGTAAACGGTTACTGTGTAGGAACCCGGAGGCGTTCCATTGTTGCCAGGGGGAGGGGGCGGTGGAGGTGAATTGCCCCCACAGCTGGTAAGAGCCCCACTCACAAGAATCAGTATCGCGGCCATGCCACAGACGTGGCGCCAAGCGCGGCGCTGCGTTCGCAGGGCAAGGAGGAATGCTACAACCGAGACCATAAGTTGCGCGATTACAATAGGCGCCCAGAAGCGCACCAGCGGATTGACGAAGAAGGGTGGGAAGATCGAGTTGGCCGTGGTGGTCACCGTGACCGTCACGGTTTCCGCTGCACCCGATGGGCTGGAATTGGCCACAAACGGGCTGATGGGGTCACTCGTGCTGACCGAGCATGAGGACTTGGGGGCGTTCGTTGAGCAACTGAAAAATACAAAACCTGTTCCGCTGGTCAACCCTGGAGTAAATTTACTGGTGTTTGCAACCCCGCCGCTATCACCCGCTTTAACCGTGATCGGAGGAGGAGCGGGCAATACCGGGCGCGGCACTGCCGACGCTTTGTACTGGCGAACGTAGTCCACCAAATAAGGCTGGGTCGGACTAGCAAGCCCGCTGGGGCTGCCGCCTAAAGTACCTCCAACGGCCAGATTCAAAAGAATAAAGCTGCTGGCATTAAACGGCCACAAATCGCCGGCACCGAGGTCGCTGATCGTGGCGATATAGAAGGGATGGGTAGGGTCGTCCACGTAATGCTGCACCATGTTTGCCGACCAAATCACGCCGTATTTGTGCAAGGCCGTATTGTTCGCCATTCCACTTGGAAACTTAAAGGTGTGTTTATTCGTCTGAACGCCGGCGCCATCGGTACTCTCGGTGTGAATCGTAGATATGTTTCCGCCAGTACCGGGTCCGTTCAATACCTGAGGGGACCAGACTTCCATGAAGTCATCTTCCCCGCAGGTCGGCCAACCTACGGTGGTGATGTTGGTTCCCAGCGACCAAAAAGCTGGCCACAGCCCTTGGTTTGTCGTATCGGGGAGCTTAATGTTGGCTTCGATTCGCCCGTACGTGAAATTCTCGAGGCCTTGCGTTTTCATTCTCGTTGAAAGCCACGTGCCCCCATTGTTGATGGCTTGAATCACCAGATTGCCGCCGCCGTCAATGTAGGCGTTGTTAGATGTAGTCAAGCTATTGGGACATTTAGAGTCGTTGCCCACATAACCCGGAGGTCCGCAGTAGACTTCCACCTCGTTGTTTCCCCAGCCGCCGCCACCAACGTCAAAACTCCACACCGTGGTATCAATGGCAGTCAGCGCCACGTCGTTAAATTCCTGGCAGAATTGTGGTGTCCAAGTGACATTGCCGGATGTTGAATCGCCGACGCCTTGATTGGTGCATTGCGCACTTGCCTGCGCATTGGCTTGGCCTGCCCCAGCCAAAAACAAGAAAAGGAGCGCGAGAAGAAAACCACCACGGAAAACGAAACGGGAATTTCCCAAACTGATCATCGCCATTTTGCGCTCCCCAAGAAGGAGGACGATAACCCGAGTCTCAACTCCTCGGTATTCCTGGGTAGAATACCGATATTTCATCGTATCACGAAGCTGCGTCAGAGCCTCTTGGAGCTTCGATCATCCTTTTTTCATCGTCCCGAATTGAACGATTACTCCCTTTCCCCTCTGTTCTCGTTTTCGCTGTGTCCCCCTGTGTTCTCGGAGTACTCTGTGTTAAAACTCTTTGCTGTCGCGTCTTCGTAACCGTTCTGCTTTGGAAGCCCAATTCGGGAGTTTTTCAATGGACCAGTCATCCGACCCTGCTCGTCAATTTCTTCGCCATACCCTGGCTACCGTGGCGTACCGCGGCGGCAAGACATTACGCGGCGCTTCGCCTCACTTTGACAGCTTCCATATCGGCGACAAGACGCGCACGCCCGCGCAAATCCTTGCGCACATGGGCGATTTGTTTGACTGGGCGCTTTCCATCGCCAAAGGTCAGCAGACCTGGCACGATTCCACGCCGCTGCCCTGGAACGCCGAAATCGAGCGGTTTTTTGCGGCCGTAAAAAAGTTTGATGACTTCCTGGCTTCCGGCGAGCCCGTGCACGGATCAGTAGAAGGAATTTTCCAAGGCCCGGTTGCCGACGCCCTCAATCATGTCGGCCAGATCGCCATGCTCCGCCGCCTCGCGGGTTCCCCAATCCTCGGCGAAAACTATTTCAGGGCCGAAATCATCGCTGGCCGCGTTGGCCCGGAGCAATCCGCTCCTCGCCGCGAATTCGAGTAAGCTAACGGCAAGACTTAAATCATTTAACTACCGATGAGATATATGATATAGTGCGTAAATTATGGTTATCTCTGATCGTCTACGCGCTATCCGGGAACAGAAAGACCTCTCACAGGGTGACATCGAGAAGCGCACCGGCCTGCTGCGCTGCTACGTCTCGCGTGTTGAGAACGGCCACACTGTCCCCACCATCGAGACGCTGGAAAAAATGGCCCGCGCTCTCGAAGTTCCCATGTACCAGCTCTTTTACGACGGAGAAACGCCGCCCGAGGTCCCAACGCTCCCAAAGGGCCTCTCCTCCGACGGCGCGGAATGGGGAAGGGATGGCGAGTCGGCGGACTTTTTGAAGCGCCTGCGCCACCTTCTCGGACGTCTCTCCAATGAGGACCGCAAGCTCATCCTCCACATGACCTTCCAGTTGGCCCGGCGGAAATCAAGAACCTAAGTGCGATCCTTGCGACGCCGGTATTTGATGGGACTCCTCGTCCTGGAAATATATACTTCCCGGGTCTAGCCCACGTTTAACTAACCGTTCAAGACGCGGAGACACTCGATCATGCTGGGCAAGACTTGGCTGCTCGGTCTGTCAGTTCTCGTGACTATCGCCGCCGTCCTTTTGCTTCTTCACAATCCGAAAGTGGGCGAACTTTTTCACGCACATGTCCGTGATCGGCCCAAGCGCCGGCTTCTCCTGGCGGCTATCGGATTCTTCGTCACGTTTGCAGTGGCGCGCGCAATGGCTTACGCCGCTCACCGTAATGCTGGTCCTTTTCACTATGTGTATATCGGCGGGACGCATATCCATCATCTTGTTTGGGGGATACTGCTCTTGCTCGTGGTTGGGTTTTGTTGGCTAATCGAGGTGGGGACGGGAGCCAGCTCGTCGTCCCTCTTGGCGAGCCGTTTGATGTCCTTGCTCTACGGTGTGGGCGCAGCTCTTACTCTGGACGAGTTTGCGCTTTGGCTGAACGTCCAGGAGGGTGTCTATTGGACCCGGCGGGACCTGGCTAGCATAGATGCCGTGATCCTGTTCGGCGCCGCTCTGCTTATTGGCATTTGGGGACGTGACTTCCTTAGTGCCGTCGGCCTGGAGCTTTGGAGCTCGCGCCGCAAGCATCGATAAGGCCGATACTAAACAACGCACGTGTGACGATTCGTTTTCAACCTTACTTGATGACCGTCGCGGTTCCGCCGGGCCATTGCAGCACAGTGTCCGGCGTGGCGGCTTCTTTGCGGACGTACGCCATTCCGAGGATGCGCGGCGGGTCCCAGGTCCTTGCGGCGCGCGTGACGTAACCTACTTCGTTCCTATCCAACGTCAGAGCCATGCCCGCTTCAGGCACGGCATCGCCGGAAAAGTTCAGGCGCACGCGCTGGCGGTTGACTTGGCCGCGGGAGCGCACACGCTCCACGATTTCCTGGCCGGTGTAGCAGCCTTTAACGTAACTGATGTGGCTGTCCTGCAAGCCGGCTTCGTGGGGGATTTGTTTTTCGCCGAAGTCGTAACTGAACCACGGCGCTCCCATTGCCAATCGCAACCCGTTGACCGCGGTGTAGCCTGCTGGCCCGCCACCGTGCCAGCGAGCAGCATCCAAGAGAACCTGCCAAAGTTCAGCCAGCTTTTCGCTGGCCGTGGAAAATTCCGCTCCGGGAACTCCTCCCGGAGAACGCCTCGTAATCCGGCAGGGAATAGAACCGACAGCTCCGTCGCGACAGGAAAGTTCATCAAAGTTGGCAAGGTCGGCGCCAGAAAGCTCCTTGACGATCGCCGCAGCCTTGGGGCCCTCCAGCGCCAGCGTGCCGTAGCGCGGCGTCTCATCGGTGAGCGTAACGTCATCCATGATGAGGTATTTATCGAGCCATTCGATGAGCTGTTGGCGAATCATAGCGTACGACTGACTGAGGAGCCGGTCGGCAAACGCGTACGTCTCTATCTCCGCGAGAATGTGCCCCTGCGGATTCAGCAGCAGAGAAATCACCCCATGGTTTTCGGGGAGGTCTTTGATGTTGTTGGTCAAAATTGCGTTCAGGTAGCGCACGCGGTCAGGTCCGGTGAAGGAGAGATAGGCTCGGTAATTCTTGTCGATCAGTGCCACAGTCTCCCGCGCGGAACGATACTCGGCAGCCGGGTCCCCAAAGTAGTCCGGCAGCGCGCATCCGAACCAGACGCCCATCTTCGCGCCCGCAGCGAGGTGCGTTGCCGCAAGCGGAGTGTTCATCGCCGTGCCTGTCGCGGCCGTTTCCAAGAGTTCGCGAATCCTCCAAGGTTAGTCTAGCAAAGAGTTCGTCGAAAATCGGACTGCCAACGCAGTGCCCGCCACATCCTGCTTCACCTCCAATGATATACTTCCGACTATGAGCGACGGCCGACGCGCACTCAGTGCCGTTACTGACGGACTGATTCACATCACCATCCCTGTAGGGATGCTGCAGTGCAATTGCTCGATCATCGGCGATCCCGCCACTCGCGAAGCGCTGGTCGTCGATCCGGGTGACGAAGTCACGCGCATCTTGGACTTGATCGGACGCCACCGGCTGATTGTGAGAGCCATCGTCAGCACGCACGCGCACATCGATCATGTCGGCGGGTTGAGCAGGCTTCATCAATACACGGGCGCCCCCGTGCTGATGCATCGTGACGATCTGCCGCTCTATCAAGCGATGGACGAGCAGGCCGCGTTCATGGGCGTTCACCCGCCGGATCTCACGGATGTCGATCAATTGCTGAAAGAGGGCGACGTTCTTCGCTGGGGACCGTTTGAAGCCCAGGTGATTCATACCCCGGGCCATACGCCAGGCAGCGTTTCGCTGTATCTCCCGCATGACGCCGGGAAAGTCACGGCCGCTGGGCCGAAGAAAATCAGCGTCAAAGATGAGGCCGGCGATGAAATCGCCATCGAGGATCTCTTGAAAAAAGCAGTTCGTCGGGATGATTTTGAGGAAACTACGGCATCCGACGAGCCCGAGCAACCTGCGCCTCACGCACCTCAGCTTTTTTCCGGCGATACGCTTTTTGCCGGCAGCATTGGACGCACCGACCTGTGGGGCGGCTCGATGGAGCAAATTATGGAGTCCCTGCGCACAAAATTGATGCACCTGCCGGACGATACCATCGTTCACCCGGGCCATGGTCCCGTCACAACTATCGGCAACGAGCGCCATTTGAATCCTTTCTTGCAGCCGGAATAGGAACGCGAGATTAATTCTGGGGTTTCTGCTTTGACTGGCGCATCTCTTCCATCACTGATTGGACCAACTCCTTGGCGTGCACTAGCTCTTGATTGATGATGCGCAGGTCCATCGCCGGCACCGTCGGATTGTGCTGGCTGGTGCAGTAGACTCCATGCTGGCCCACCAGCACCAGCGCATTGGTCAAGCGGTCGAGTGACACCGCCAGCCGGCCGCGCTCACGGCCAAACATCTGCTCGAACTTTTCCAGTTCATCTTTGTGCTCTTTGAATGCCGACATCGTTTCCTACCCTCGTTGACCAGCCAGACGAACGCCGCGAAACGCGGGACCGGAGTTGCATTTTCGGGCACACCCGGCTCGCTCCAAACTTTACCGCATCGCGCACCCGGAACATAATTCGTGAAGCCGCAAAGAAGTGATTTGAGTCCTTCATGTGGCGTGATTTTGAATGCGGCGGTATACGCCCACTTCCTCAACGAGCTCGTGAAGGGATTGGGCCGGAGCAACCAAGAAAATGCGACGTTCCGACGTGGTTCAGCATAAGGAGAAGGAAAAGGGCGCAAACACGCGCACCTCTCAGATTGTTTTTGGCGAGAGGCAGCACCTTCTTCGCGTACTCGATTCCCTCGAGGGCACGGATCTTCCGATCGCCCGGATGCAGCAGGAGCGGCGCATTCTCGAAGAATTAATTCATGCGCGGACCCGCGATTTGAACCACATCAATACGGCGTGGGACGAAAAAATTGGGCTTGTGCTGAGCTCCGACGCCAAACCGGAAATGCTGGAAAAGCTGGTGAAGCAGGCGCCGGAAGAGGATTATTACCTCCTGCGTCTGATTAGCGAGCACCCCCGCGCCAATGCGAAGACGCTGAACAAGCTGGCGAAACATCCGTACGGGGCGATTCGCGAAAATGTCGCCCGGCATCCCAACGCCGACGCCAATACTCTGACATGGCTGAGCCACGACCGCAGCCAGCCCTTGTGGTATCTGGTGGCGTTCAATCCCAACACGCCCACGCCGCTGCAACGGCGCTTGCGTGATCGGTTGAAGCGTCTCGGCGAAAACCAAGCTTCCAAGTAAAGTTCCCCGTAAGTCTTTTTCTTTAGTTCTGGAGTTTCTAGTTTCAAGCGCTCTCCGTGTGTCACTCGCATGATCGCGTGGCAATCAGGTTGTGTGCGTGTGCCGCGCCCGCAGAAGATAGTAGAATGCCGCGCGATGTAGTGCGGTTAGGAGGGTCTGCTTTTGGCAGAGGAACTCATCGAGGGCGAAAGCTTATTCTCCGCGAGCTGGCTGCGTTTCAGGCCGCAGATTATTGGGGGATTCGCGATTTCCGCGCTGATGGTTGTTCCCTGTTGGTGGCACCGGCGCATCGAGGCGGGGGATTTGGCGAGCCACGTATACAATGCGTGGCTGGCGCAACTGATTGAAAAAGGACAAGCGCCTGGACTGTACATCGCTAGGCAGTGGAACAATATTTTATTCGACGTCACGCTGCTGCGAGTTGCGAATTTATTCGGGCTTGCGGTAGCCGAGAAAATCGTTGTTTCCGCCTGCGTGCTGATTTTTTTCTGGGGAGTCCTCGCATTCATTCGAACAGTTACGGAACGCCCGCCGTGGTTCCTCGTTCCGTTCATCGCCATGCTGGCCTACGGCTATTCCTTCAGCATGGGCTTTATGAACTATTATTTGTCGCTCGGACTGGCCTGCTTCGGGCTCGCGGTTGTCTGGCGAACGCGCCGATTCGAGTGGATGGCGGTAATCCCCTTCGCTGTACTGACGCTGCTCGCTCACCCCATCGGTTGCCTATGGCTGGTTGGCGCCCTCGCGTATATCAAGGTCAGAGAGAAATTAGCGGGCTGGCGCAAATTGGCAATGCCCGTTGCGGCCGCGAGCGTGCTCGGCGTCGTCTATTGGTACACATCGCACCGCCCTTCACTCTTTGCCGATTGGGATCGAGGGCCGTTTTACTTTTACAACGGCGCGGATCAGCTCGCGCTTTACGGAAAGCGCTATTTCTTTCTCGCGGGAGCTGCGTTTTTGTTCGGCTTGATTTGTGTGGTGCTGGATTTCTATGCGCGGCGCCCCAAAAGCTCTTCTTGGAAACCATTTGAATTGCCCTTTGAATTGTACGCGGTGACGTTTTGCGGGACAGCGCTTCTCCCTGAAAATCTGCGGCCTTCCATTTACGGTGGCTGGATTGGTGTAATCGGTTCAAGGCTTACCACTATTTCTGCGATTCTCGGCCTTTGCTTTCTTGCGTGCCTGAAGCCGAGGCGGTGGCATCTCGCCGGCTTCGGCATCTGCGCGATCGTTTTCTTTGCGTTTGTGTACCAGGACACGGGCTGGTTGAACCGCCTGGAAGCGAATGCAGAAAAGTTGGTAAGCAATTTGCCTCCGCGGACGCGCGTAATCGTGACCGTGCGGTCTCCAGTGGACTCACGGATTTCATTTATTGGGCATTCGGTCGAGCGCGCTTGCATCGGCCATTGCTTCAGCTACGCGAACTATGAGCCGGCCTCGCGAGAATTCCGTGTGCGCGTTCGAAAGGGAAGCCCGGTCGTCACTTCCTCGACGGATGATGCGGAAGACATGGCCTCGGGGGAGTACGAAGTAGATGACACGGACCTTCCTTTGAAGCAGATTTATCAGTGCGATGCGAAAGATTTGACAAAACTTTGCATTCGCGACCTGGAAGCAGGAGAAATCAACGGGCGAATGGCGTTGAAGCCACCCGGTCGCTGAAACTGCCAGCGACAGGAAGGAAGCAGACTCGGTCTCCACCGAATTTGTGGTAAGTTTCTTTCGACCAAGCCCTCTGATTCTCACCCAAGCGGACGTGGAGGTCTTACTGTGAGCAGAATGGGAGCGATTCTCGCATCAGCGGCGTTACTCGGAGCTGCGCTTGTTGCCCGTCCTTTGCCGCCGG
>DASQYT010000349.1:0-8163 GCA_035639075.1 Candidatus Elarobacter sp. | reverse complement strand
CTACTTCCCGGCGCGGCGTGCAACCGCGGTCGATCCGCTGGTGGCACTGCGACACGAGTAGCGACGATCTCCTGGAAAATCGGGGTCTGACAGCGCACGCCAGCAAGAGTTGGGAAGAATTTGCCAATCCAGATGTGCCCGTGATGAGCCAGCGGTCGTCGCGTTCCGGCAAACTCTAAGCGATGACGGGGAGTCCGCTTGCCTTGGAATTCTATAAGGGAGAGAAAATCCTCTCAGCGCCTTTCTTCTTTAAAGTCATGAGCTGAACTGCAATAGACTGATTCAAGTTCGGCAACCCGACGATCTTCGTCGGACTCGTGGAATGGGCCGATCGCAGCACCACCGAGTAGCGTCCCAATTCCCGCCGCGAGCGGGAACCGGTGTGGCGCTCCCGACCAATCGAGATTCCCAACCTATAATAAACTCTCGCATGCTGACCGGCTTGAACGCTTCCTTGACCGATCAGGTTGCGTCGGGACGAGAAAAGTGGGTTTTCCCCGGGGACGATTTGTAAGCGCGTTCTAGCAGGAGAAGAAAGGAATCCGTCACCTCTAGTCTGACATCTGGAGTATTGTCCGTTCGCCCCACACCCTCGTGAGGCAGCGGTTTCTCGGATCTGTAACCACTGTTTTTCCGTACTGTCGGTCGATAGTTCCAACCTTCAGATTCTGCGCCTGGCGAGTTTTGTGACCCGGCCCGTGCGGTTCCAATCGGAAACGAAGATGTTTCGATCCGAATCGACCAAGCAGCCATGCGCCGCGCTGAACAGGTCTGCCTTGATGTCGTGCGGATCGAGTTCGTAATTTGCCCATTGTGTCGTCTGCGGATTATCACCTAAGAAAGCAATCGGCACGTTGTCCCCATCGAGGACCGTAACGCGACCTTCTAATTCGGAAACCACTGCGTAATCACCGCTGAAACTCACCTGGCAGGGCCGCCGCAAGTGTTCGGCGACCGTGCCGACGTACTTGCCATCAAGGTCGAAGTGGCACAACCGCCGGTTTTCCCGATCGCAAACCATCAACAGCGGCTGGCGGTAACGCAGGTCCAGGGTTAGCCCGTGAGAACAGTCGAGCTGCCCTTCACGGTTTCCTTTCTCCGCAAAGCTTCCCTTGTAGTTGCCATGCTTGTCGAAACGGAAAATGCGCGAGTCGCCGTACCCATTGGCGATGAAGATGGAACCGTCGGGAGCGGGAACGGCAGCGGTAAGACGCCACTCATTGGGAGTCTTAAACCCGGCTTCCCGCGGAGCGGTGATTTTCATCACCACCGTACCGTCGGTCTTCATCTTTATAAAGAGCCAGTTCTCTGCGGGCGTGCCTTTCTGCACGGTCGTATAGAAGAACTCCTCTCCGCGCTCCTCGGCGTGAACCATCGAATGAACTTCGGGATACGCATTTGCTATGGTCCTGAGCAAACTCCCGCTGCGGTTGTAGACGAGCACTCCAGTAGCACTTTGCGTGCTGACATAGATGTTGCCCGCATTGGCCTGGGCGACGGCGCCATGCGTGCCTCCGAAGCTCATGCCCGAAGGGAGCGACCCCCAACCCGGTACAACCTCATAAGTCCATTCGCCATTGCCAGTCAGGGTCGCAGGCGCATCGGACCTATTGGTTCTTGCCGAAACAAGTGGGGAAAAAACGGTCTCAGTTGCTGCGATTCCCGCCACGCTCATGAACGCACGCCGGTTGAACTTTGTCATTGGATGCTCCTGACGCCACTGTCCGCTGTCGGTGCCGGTTCTGCGGGTGTGTTGAAAAGATACAGGTGACGTAAATTCGGCTCGAGTTTCAACGGAGCGGCGGCGTCGCTAGTGACTTTGGTCCCACTTAGATTCAGGTAGGTGAGTTGCGATAAGGAAGACAGCTTCCCGAGCGTCCGTCCGGTCACGGCCGTACCATCCAGATGAAGAGCCCGCAGATTCTTGAACTGGCTCAGAGTTTCGACGCCTGCATCGGTGACTGCGGTTCGTGCGAGTTCCGCCTCGACGATAAAGGGCGCAAACCGCTGGAGCTTCGTCAGGTGGGCATCATCGAACGTGCCAGCGACGTCGGCAGTGCGCAGGATGAGTCCATCCGACGGGTTCGCCGATACCGGCACGAGCTTCGCTCCTTGTGATTGCTGCATTTGCCTAATTTCGACGATGAATGCACTGTAGTCGCCAACTGGCGGCCGTGCTTGTTCCTGATCCTCGGCGATGAAAATGTCCGGTATGCTGGCCGCATCAGGCGAAGCTCCCTGCAGTACCCAGGCACGGATTCTTGCAATCTCCTCACGCGTCAGTGGAGTGCGGCCTTCAGCAGGCATGAAGTGATGGTCGGTGGGAGGCAGCGTGACCTTTTGCAAGAGGAGACTGCCGTCGGGATTGCGAGGTGCGATCACCATGCCATCTTTGCCCCCCGCCATAAGCGACTCATAAGAATCCAGTCGCAAACCGCCCTGTTCTTTATTGGTGCCGTGGCACGCAACACATTTTGTGTCGAGAACGGGATAGATATGCCGGGCGAAAAAAGAATTGGGATGAGATGAGACCGCGCTTGGAGCGAGAACCCTCTTGAGTGTGGCGGGCATGTACCGGGTCAAGTAGTCGCTCCCGTGCGTAAGCGAGCCGCCCTGGTGTGCGGTCCACGCAAGTGTCATGAGAACCGCAGTCAGCAGGATGGCATACAAGCGTGATCGCTGCGCCCGAAGCCATGAAGGCCGAACGGCTAGGCACAACAACAGCTCAATTGCCAGCAGGATTCCACCGCGAATGTGACGCGTGACGGTCGTTCCGATTTCCCCGCTGCCATAGGCCAAGAGAAATCCAAAGAGAATGGAAACGACGCAGGTTGCCAGCGAGATCTGCAGGAGAAAACCTGCCGCCTCGCGGAAGGACTGCCGCCTGGTCCCTGCAAACTCGACAAGCGGCAGGATCACAATCAGCCCGATGGGAAGATGCACCACTAAAGGATGGAAGCGGCCGACGAATTGCAGCCAGTCAGCGTGGGGTTTGCCGTCGAGAGGGAAAAAGAGCGGCAAGAGCAGAATGGAAATGCCGACACATCCGGCCCCAATCCACAGTCGGGGAATCAGGCGCGCTCTTCGTAGTGCATCCCCCACGGTGCGCGCGACGGTAGCTGCCACATTCACGCCAATATTCCTTGCACGACAAACGCCGGGACGGGGCTGGTGAGCTTTTGATCCAAGCCTTGGAATCGATAACTAAATTTGTTGTGGTCAATGCCCAGGCAATGAAGAATCGTCGCATTGAAGTCGCGCACGTGCACCGGATCCTTTACCACGTTGTAGCTATAGTCATCGGTCTCACCATAGGTGACCCCGGGACGCACGCCCCCGCCAGTCATCCAGGTCGTGAAACAGCGCGGATGATGGTCGCGGCCATAATTCTCTTGGCTCAACCCTCCTTGGCTGTACACGGTACGCCCGAATTCACCCGCCCAGATGACCAGCGTGTCATCGAGCAGGCCCCGGCGCTTGAGATCGGTGACCAGGGCATAACAACCTCGGTCAGTCTCCTGGCAAAGCACGGGCAACATGCCCACGACATTGTCGTGCACATCCCAGCCTCGCTTATAGATTTGTGTGAAACGGACACCGCGTTCGGCCAGGCGCCGGGCAAGAAGGCAATTGTAGGCGAACGTGCCGGGCTCTTTAGCTTCCGGACCGTAGAGTTCCCAGGTCGATTCGGGCTCTTTGCTGAGGTCCGCGAGCTCTGGCACGGACGATTGCATCCGAAACGCCATTTCATATTGCGCGATTCTCGAATTCGTCTCGGGATCTCCCACTTCGGCGAGTGTCTGCCGATTGATCTCTTCTACCGCGTCCAGCATCTTGCGGCGTGTGTCGCGATCCACACCGGGGGGATCCCCGAGGTAAAGCACAGGGTCGCCCACCGACCGTAGACCTACGCCCGAGAATTCGGAGGAAAGAAAACCGCTGCTCCACAAACGGGAAGAGACCGGCTGATTGTTCTCCTTTGGATTGGTCTTCGTCTGCAGAACAACAAATGTCGGCAAATTGTCGTTCATGCTGCCAAGGCCGTATGCCAGCCAGGCGCCGAGGCACGGCTTGCCTGCGTTCATGTTACCTGTGTTCATGAGCATGATCGCCGGCTCATGGTTGATGGCATCGGTGTTGGTCGACTTGATAAACGTAAGATCGTCCACCATACGCGCGGTGTACGGAAGCAAATCGCTGATCCAGGTTCCGGTTTGGCCAAGGCGACTGAAGGGCCAGTGTGAAGGAGCAACCGGAAAGCGGGCCTGCCCAGCGGTCATTCCGGTTAACTGTTGGTTACCTCGAACCGAGGCGGGCATGTCTTTGTCGAATTGCAGAGCGAGGCTCGGTTTGTAATCGAAAAGATCAACCTGTGGCGGAGCACCAGACATGAATAGATAAATTGCGCGTTTGGCCTTCGGCGCGAAGTGTGGAAGCCCGAGGGTGTTCTCGCCGAATCCTGGCTGCGGCTTGGGGCCTGACGCAAAAGCCAGATGGCGAAAGCTTGCTTCGCCGAAAAGAGTTGCAAGCGATGCCCAGCCTAGCACTTTTCCGCAGCGTCCAAGGAATTGGCGGCGGGACTCAGAGACCGACCACTCTTCTTTGAGCGCATCTGGAATGGGTAGATCCATCGGGGTGATTTTGTCTTCGCAATCGCTGCACAGTGCGTGCTGCTTCATAGGAGCCTTCTACTTATTGACGGTCTCATCGAGATTCAGCATTTCGCTGGCGACTATCGTCCAGGCAGCCAGCTCCGGTTCCGGAATCGAGCTGTCGCGTCTCATTTCACCAATGTTTACGAGAGAACGGGCATCTTTCGGATTTCCGGCGTAGTGCTTCTCCATTTCACGAAACGATTTCTCTAAAACGCCAGCCGTCTGGGGAGAAGGGACGTGCGCCAGCAGAATCAGGCCCATGCGGTTGATCCTCTCTTCGGGAAGCGGCCCAGCTTCGCGAATGACACGCACGGCCAGAGCCCTGGCCGCTTCCACCCACTGCACGTCATTCATGGTAACCAGCGCCTGGAGCGGCGTATCCGTGCGCTGCCGCCGGGTGCAGACCACATCACGCGCAGGAGCATCGAAGGCATCCATATTAGGCAGAGGCGCCATGCGTTTTACGTACGTGTACATGCTGCGGCGGTGGAGGGAATCAGCGTGTTCTTGCACGTAACGCACTGTGTCGCTCGTCGGGTAGCTTACTTGTTCCCAAATGCTCGGGGGTTGGTAGGGCTTCACGCTCGGCCCACCGATTTTATCGACCAGCAGCCCGCTGGACTCGAGCGCGATATCGCGGACCATCTCTGCATCCATTCGGAACCGCGGACCGCGAGACAAGAAGACGTTCCTCGGATCTTTTGCGAGCTGCTCGGAGCTTGTCTTCGAGCTTTGGCGGTAGGTGGCCGACATCACCATCAGCTTGTACATGTGTTTGATGTTCCATCCACTGTCGCGAAACTCGACGGCAAGCCAGTCGAGCAATTCGGGATGCGTGGGCCGCTGTCCCATGATTCCGAAATCTTCCGTTGTCTCCACCAGCCCTGTGCCGAAAAGTTCGTACCACATACGATTGACAGTGACGCGGGCGGTGAGGGGGTTCTCTGGGCTCGTGGTCCATTTCGCCAAAGCGAGACGATTGCTCGGGGCATTTGTGGCCAATGGGAAAAGAAAGTGCGGCGTGTTGGCTTCAACTCGCTCGGTGCGCGCCGTGTACACACCACGCGTCAGCACATGAGCATAAGGGATGGTGGACTTTTCCCAGGAAACCAGCGTCAAGTCACCGCCTGAGGACAAGCGGTCCAATTGCTCATCGAGGGGAGCCATTTCGCGCTGGATCCGCCGCCAAGTGGGATCAATATGACTGAGGTAAAATGCCGTGACAACGTGCGATTGGTCGTGCGTCCACTCGGCCGCCGGGCGTGTTGCAATCTCCGCTACATAGTCCTCGAAGGGAAGCCGTTTGACCTCGTCTGGGGCCAGAGTCCTTGCATACAGACGGATGTCCTGGTAACGCGCGTCCTTCGCGGGATGCTCGTCTGGATTGCGCCAGCCCAATTGCAGGGGAGCGTCAGTACGGATGCTCGCCTTACTGAGGTCGTCTCTAAGCACCTGGGTAGCAACCTGTACGCCATCCACGTAAATCTTGACGCCGGAGGCAAATCCGGAGCCGTCATAAGTGAAAAAAATGTGTCTCCACGCGTTGTCGAGCGACAGTGGCTTCACTGCGGCGACACGGACCGAGATCTCGGGCAGCTTCTCATCCGGAGTTGCGGTGGATTGGGACTTTCTTGTTTTGGCCTCCGCCTCCGCCTTCGCTTTTGCCTTTTTCTCTTCCTCTTTCTCTGCCTTAAGCTGTTCCAGAGGCTTGTTCGGTGCCAGGTCCTTTTTAGTGAGGTCCTGAGGGGTCGGATAGTTAAAGGCTTCCTTTGCTACAGGTGGCTTTTCGCGCGGGGCTTTCTTGTCTTCCTTCTTTTTCGGCTTCCCTTTTTTCGGTGCTTGATGGACCAGCGCTACGGTCAAGGTGCCGTTCTCGTCGGCGGCCAGCTCCCAGCCACGATCGTGCTGTGTCGATTCCATCTTCGACAGCAGCGTTCCAAAACTGCCGGGATGAAACGGCGCCGATCGGAACATGAACCAACCACCCGCGGAAAACGCATGGCTCGCTTCGTAATCGGCAGTCTGCCCAAGGAGCACTCGCGTGCTGGACTGCATCCGGAAGTCGGGCCACAACCAGGTGGTCTCGCCCCATTCCGGTTTCATGGTCGTCGTCTTGAAGCTTCCGGGATTTGCATTCGGTGCGCTGTTCTTCAACTCTTCGCCGCCACCCTCATCGAGCCGCAGCCGGACAATGAGTCCGCGGATCGAGACCGGATGCGCTGGGTTTTTGTGAGAGGCCAGCCATTCGGCCACAAGTCTGTCGGCGTCGAGCCGCATGGCATTCAGTTTTCCCTGCAGTTCAGAGCGGTGGGCCAATTCGCGGTTGTATGCCTCTGCTCTGTCGGCTTTCGGAACACGAACAGCCGGTGCCCACACCGGCCGGTCGTCATTAAACGGCTTCTCGTCGATATTGTTGAAGAAGGCGCTCAGCGCATAAAAATCATGCTGCGTGGTTGGGTCAAATTTATGGTCGTGACACACCGCGCAACCAACCGTAATCCCCATGAACGTGGCTCCAAACGCTTCTGTGCGCTCGCGAGCGATGTTCACCCGCAACTCCTCTGGAATCGTGCCGCCTTCGTTGCTGCTCACCCCCAATCGCACGTATCCACTCCCGATCAGGGGTTCAAGGTTCTTCATCGGCATGAGGTCGCCGGCGATCTGCTCCATAGCAAACTGGTCGAAAGGCTTGTTGTTGTTGAACGAGCGGATCACGTAGTCGCGGTAGGGCCAAATGTCCCGGCTGTTGTCATAATGCAGGCCGTACGTATCAGCGTATCTGGCGTAGTCGAGCCAATAGCGCGCGCGCTGTTCGCCGAAGGCAGGCTCGGCAAGCAGCCGGTCGACAAGATGCTCATAAGCATCGGGGGAAGAGTCGCTTACGAATGCCTGAACCTCCTCTGGTGTGGGCAAGAGTCCTGTGAGATCAAGCGTTACGCGGCGAATTAGGGTCGGCTTATCGGCTTCCGGCGAAGGCTGGAGACCTTCTTTTTCGAGCTTTGCAAGGATGAAGCCGTTAATCGGGTTCTTCACCCAAGGATCGCCCCCGGTATTGTGGGGAATAGCAGGGCGAATGGGTGCTTCGAAAGCCCAATGTGGGCGGTAAACGGCACCTTGCTTGATCCATTCCCTAAGAATCGCGATCTCGTAAGCGCTCATCGGCTTGGCTTCGTCCTGCGCAGTTTGCGGCATCAGATAGTGCGGGTCTTTGGACTCAATTCGTTTGACGAGTTCGCTCTTCTCAGGGTGACCGGGGACGATGGCATCGCGATGGCCGTCCCGCTTCTTCATCGCCCACTCCGCAAGGTCGAGCCGCAAGCCCGCCTTGCGCATTTCTGGGTCGGGACCATGACAACTGAAACAACGCCTCGCTAGGATCGGCTGAACATCTTGGTTGAAATCCAGGCGTCGCGCAATCTGCTGGCGGTTGCAAGCGACGACGCTTATTGACAAAGCCACAACGATTAAACAAGAACCGGCTTTCACACCAAACACACTACTCCCAATT
>DASQYT010000348.1:0-13143 GCA_035639075.1 Candidatus Elarobacter sp. | reverse complement strand
ATCGGCTCGATGAAAGTGGCTTCCTCGAAGCTGACGTTATCGGGCAGGGCGACGATTCCGCGTTCGGCTACCCAGGGCATAGCTTTCACGTATTCCGCAAAGCCGCCGCCGTTGGGAGTGAATCCGCCTGTGAGACCGGTGGTCTTGTACTGTTTGCACTGGGAGAAGAGGCGGCGTTCGCAGTAGAAACATTTGGCACAGGGAATGTGATGAAAACTCATTACACGGTCGTCTAGCTTCCATTTCGTCACGCCACGGCCGGTTGCTACGATCCTGCCGGCTACTTCGTGGCCCAGAATCTGCGGCGCCGGAACGTAGGCGTGATAGATCTTCTTTATGTCGGTGCCGCAAATGCCGCACGCGGCAACTTTGATGAGGACTTCGCCTTCGGCCACTTCGGGAACGGGGACTTCCTCGAAGCGAACGATTCCCTTTTCGCGGTAGACGCCGGCACGCATAGTCTTGGGGATGGGGCCAAGACTCTTCATGGCTTCGAGCGTTGTGCCGGTGCGGCTCATCGCGCGGCCACCTTCAGAGAATCTTGTCCCGCGACAAGTTGGACCACTTCATTTACATAGATTTCCAGGAATCGGGCGAGAGCTTCGGCGGCGCTTCGGCTCTGCTTTCCAAAGCGAATAAGCGGCCACAGACTGCCTGGGCGCTTCGCCACTTCTGCTAGAACGCGAGGAATGCTCACCCGGTTATCCGATGACATTGTGCAGTTGAAATCTATCGGCAGATTCTCGTCAGCCCCGTCGCTGATGGCTCGAATGGCAACGCCACGAGCCCCCCGAGCGCAGCCCTCTTTCACCACATAAAAACTCTCCATCTCGACTACGTCCGCTTTTGTGGAAAGCTGCAATTTTTGCTCCGCTGTCGTCAGCACGTTTTTGGCTGTATAGAATGCGTCAACCGGTTTTGCGCCTTGCGCGACCGCCAGCTCGACGAGTTGTTTATCCGCTTCCAACCAATCCCGGCCGAGGTCCGCATGCACGAAATTCGACTTCAGAAGTCTCGTCACAACGATATCACTCAGCCTGTAATCGGAGCGCAGAGCTCCGGCTAGACCGCTTGAAACACAGACATCAAAATAGCGGTCGCAGTCGGCCATGCGCATCATAAGGTCCATGACGTTAGCCGAAATATCTCCGATACCCGTCAGAACCACGAAAATTTCCGAGTCCCCAATGACAGTCTTCCAGAGTTGGAGCCCAGGAGCCTTCTGGCGATCGAATTTTCGGCTCGCCCTCCACGGGGCGAATTCCGCTTCGACGGCGAATGTGACGAGGATGCGCATTATCCCTGTTCAGATTCCGCCCTAAAGGGCGGCCCTACAAAACAAAGCACCGGTTTCCTTCGGCTACGCTCAGCACAAGTTCCGGCCGGCTACGACGGCAACCGAACAGGCTGAAGCCTGTCCTACAAACGCTTACGCGGCGGCGCGGGCCATGCGCTTGACGCGGCCTTTGGCGATGTAACCGTTGGCTTCGTACCAGCGCACGGCGCGCTCCAGCGCCGCAGCCACAGGGCAAGCCTTAAAACCTAATTCCCGCTGTGCGCGCGAGCAATCCACAAACATCATGTGGCGCGCAATCTTCACTCCTTCAATCGGAATGCCCGGCTCACGCCCAAGCAGCCGCGAAAACACTGTATTGGCATAGGCTACACCCAGCGCTAGTCCATGAGGAATCTTCAAGCTCGGTGCGCGCAGACCCGTAACTTTCGCCAGCATGTCCAGCATCGCCTTGAGCGTCAGATTCTCTCCACCCAGCAGATAGCGTTCGCCAACTTTCCCCTTTTCGGCGAGCAGCAGGTGTCCCGCCGCGCACTCTTCCACGCCGACAAAATTCAAGCCGGTCTCCACGTAACCGGGCATCTTGCCGTTTAGAAAATCGAGAATGATCTTCCCGGTCGGGGTCGGCTTCCAGTCCCACGGCCCTACCGGCGTTGTGGGCATGGCCACAATAACCGGCAATCCGCTTTTCGCGGCGTTGAGCACTTCTCGTTCTGCCATCCACTTCGAGCGTTTGTAATGGCCGACCATTTCATCCAGCTTGGCGTCGGTGAATTCGTTGGGAAGCTTCGGGCGGTCGACTGCGATGGTCGCCACTGTGCTGGTGTAGATTAATTGTTCGACACCGGCGCGTTTCGCAGCTGCCAAAAGATTTTTCGTTCCGCCGACATTCGAATCGTAAATCTCCCGCGAGCGCCGCGCCCACAAGCGGTAATCCGCAGCTACGTGAAAGACGCGCTTGACGCCCTTCATCGCGCGATCGAGCGAAGCAGGGTCACGCAAATCCCCGGTCACGTATTCGAGCGACAAATCCGCAATCGCGCGGTTCGTACTCGAAGTGCGAAGGAGCACGCGGACATCATCGCCGCGCACCACAAGCTGCCGTGCTACGTGGCTGCCAAGAAAGCCCGCCGCTCCTGTAACCAGAGTAGTCATGCGATTCCTACGCCCGCTTCGTCAGCGCGGGATTCCCGTTCGAGGCGGTCGCCGCTCTCTTCTGTGTTTCGCGCTGGGGTTGGCCGGCTGCTCAGAGCCCGCTCAACAATCCGCGAAAAAGATTCCCACCACTTGCTCCCAATCAGCTTTCGCGCCTCGGCCGCTTTTTGCCGCACGGCTTCGGCGCCCACATCTGCAGAGTTCGATGCGCCATTCGCCGCCGTAACCACAATTCCATCAACGTCGGTGGAGTGGGCATACTGGATTAAGTTGGCCATTGCTCCCAGTTCCGGCTCCGCGTGAACGCGCGCATGCAAGCAAATCAAAAACCCGGAAAGCCGGGCCGCGCCCATGCCCTCCGCAGCCAATTCGAATACACCCGGCCGAAGACCTTCCGAAGCATTACGCCGCGTACCGGGTTCCAGTCGAACGGCTAGAAAGAACCGCGGCACAGGCTGAAACTCGTGAATTCGCCTGCGAAGAAGCGTTCCATCGGTTTCGAGAAAAACAAAGTGGCCCGTTTGCGTAATCGCTCGAACCAGGTGCGAAATGCCGGGATGACGCAGCGGCTCGCTTCCTCCAATCCAAACAACGGGAGAGCGGCTGCAATTAATTCCCCGAATTCTTTCGTGCGAAACGGGATGACTGGAATCGTGGTGCAAAATTTCTGCCGCATCCACAAACTGAATGGGGCCGGCTCTTCTGGAAAGAGCTGCCTTTGGCGCGAACCGAGCCATCGCCAAGTATGCTGTGAGCCGCAAAGGAAACTGCAACATGCGCTTTAAAACCCGCTGCGCAGTCGGAATTCGCCGGGCTGGAATTTCAGCGCCACATACTCATGCGCGCCGCGTGATTGGTTGGAATAGCGCGCCAGCGCATAGACTGGAAAGGAATTCCGGTAAAGGTGGTATTTCAAATAAAAAACGCCCGGGAAACCGGTGCCGGTGAAATCCGGCTCGTTCCAGGAGCCTTCCTCACGCTGCTTGTGGACGAGATAGGAAACGGCCTTGCCAATCGCAGGATCGCTGGCGTCCGTCCCTGCAAGCAATCCGATCAATCCCCAGGCGGTTTGCGACGCCGTACTGGGGCCCTGCCCTTTCGTCGACGGCGTTTCGTAACTGGCAAGCGACTCCCCGAAGCTGCCGTCGGCCTTTTGCACAGTGCGCAGCCAGACCACGGCGCGCTGGCAATAGTCGCGCGCGGTCAGCGAAACAGTTTCCAGGGCGCGCAACACCCCGCTGGTTCCGTAAATGTAGTTGACGCCCCAGCGGCCGAACCACGAACCGTCGCTGGATTGGTCCTTCAACAAAAATTTCACCGCGCGTTGAATCGCAGGATCGTCCGCGGGCCAGCCAAACCGGCCAAGACATTCTACGACGCGTGCGGTGACGTCGGCGGTAGAGGGATCGATCATCGCGTTGTGGTCCGCGAAGGGAATGTTGCAGAGGAACTTGTGGTCGTTGTCGCGATCAAACGCGCCCCAACCACCGTCGTGATTCTGCATACTGAGCAGCCACTGAATGCCGCGGCGAACCGCGCCTTCCATGCGTTTGGCGTCGGCGTACTTCACGCGCTGGAGCGCCATCAGCACAAACGCAGTGTCGTCGACATCGGGATAAAAATCATTGCGAAACTCGAACGCCCAGCCGCCGGGTTCCGCGTCCTTGTTCTTCACTTGCCAGTCACCCGGCCCAAGAACTTGCTTGGAGAGCATCCAGTCCGCCGCCTTCACCAGCGCGGGATGATCCGCAGGCAGTCCTGCTTCTTCCAAGGCGACCATGGCAATGCAGGTGTCCCAAACTGGCGAGACGCACGGCTGCATGCGAATGGTGTCGCCCTCTTCAATTTCAAACCGCGAGAATTCCTGGATTTCCCGCCAGGTCAGCGGATCGTCAGGGCCGTGTCCCAAGGCCATTAACGCAAAAATCGAATTCATCATCGCCGGGTAGATCGCGGCAAGGCCTTCGGTCCGCTCGATGTGATTCAGCATCCAGGATTTCGCTTCGCGTAAAGCACGTTGGCGCAGCGGTTTCCAGGGTAATTTTTCGTAGAGCTTCAACCCCCGATCCAACGCCAGGAAAACGTTTTTCCAAGAGAGCAGCTGCTTGCTCCAATCGAACGCCGCCGTCTTTCGCGTGGGGTCCTTGAACAATTCATCCACGCGAGCGCGCATCGGCAAGCGCCAGTCGGGCCGCAGCGTGGACAGGATGGCCATGGGAATCACGATGCCGCGCGTCCAGGAGGACATTTCATAAATATTGAAATAAAACCATTGCGGCAAGAGCATCAGCTCCGGGGGAATCGAGGGAACGAGATCCCATCCCACAGCGCCGACTAGCGCCAGATAGAATCGCACGTACGAATTCGTGTGTTCCAAGCCGCCGAGACGATGGATCGTCTCGCGCGCCTGTGCCATGTGACGCGCGTCTGTGGAGTCACCTGCTAGCTTGAGCGCGAAATACGCCTTGCACGTCGCATTCAGCTCGGAAGGTCCGCCTGGATAAATAGACCAGCCGCCATCGGCGAGCTGCCGCCGGCGCACATAATTCGCCAGCTTGGCGATGCGCTCCGGATCGGCCTTTCCCAGAACGTGCAGGTAATAGATGTAATCGGATTCGAGCGTGGTGTCTGCTTCGAGTTCGCCCTGCCAGTATCCTTGTTCCGCTTGAAGGGAAAGGAGGTGATTCGCGCCACGCTCAATGGTTTTTTCCAGGCACGCAGCCCACTCCTGCTCCTGCCAGGGCAGAGGCGCGGGCGCGACGGAGACTTCTTCACCCATTCTGGCGAATGAGGCCATCAATGCTCCCTCGGAGCGGAACTTCATGCTGGCACGGCCAGCAGGCCTATACGGCCAACATTAGAATCAGCTTAACCGCCGTGTTGCGTTTCGTTTCCCACAAAAACAACGCGCAGCCGTATTCGAGTAACACGAGTACTATTAAATTATCGCCGCCTTCGCCGTGACGGTCAACGGGTAAGATGCGGTAAACGCAACCCTGCGTTGTCAAATGGAAACACTTGCAGGCCCTTCCAGCATTCGTTGAACGAGGACGTGCAACGGCTCGGGCAGCGGCTCGCCCTCCCGCTGCGTAACAGAGGGCTTTTCCTTGAGAAGGCGCGCGGGAAGCCTTGTCCACGAAGGTCCTTCAGGAGAAAAACCGCCAAGAGTCTCGCGTAGCACCAGAGCATCGGCGCGGTCGAGCGCAGCGCGCGCCGAATCCTTGAAATCCTCTTTCGACGGGTCGATTACGGAGAAATAGAGGCTGGGCTTTAGGAACTGCAGCAACGAGTTGCTTTCCACGATGAGGGGCGGCAGGTCTTGGCGGCCGCCCTCGATCGCCTGTTGCAGCGCCGTTCTCAGAAGCGGCAGCGCCTCGGCAAGAAATCCTTGTTTGGTCCGCAACCAGAACGATTTCCGTGCTCCGGCAGCCAGAAAACGAGCACTGTCCGTTCCCGTGTCCGCTTGCGTTTCCCAATTGATGGCGCAGACGTGTTCATCCGGCGCACAATCGCAACTTTCGCCGTTCTGCGCGCAAACGCCGTGGCCATACTGTGTGATTTTGCCGGCGATCCAGTCAGCCCGCGGAAACGCAGAGATTACATCGCAGACCAGTTGCGTCTTGCCAATGGTTCGCGTGTGCCCGCCAACAACAACCAGGCGCCAACGGGGCGCTCCGTTTGTCTTACTTGCCACCAAGCTTTCCCTCAAGTTCTTTGATGCGCGCCGCCAGTTCGGGTAGCCGCGCGAACCAGGCGTACAGCTCCTTGAATTTTTGAAGCGGGCGGGAGGGCGTCCCCCAGACTGTCTCGCCGCTACGGACAATTTTCCCTCCAAGGACGCCGCTTTGACCGCCAATGACCGCGCCATCTTCCAATCTGCACCGCTCTCCAAAGCCTGCCTGCCCCCCCACAACCACACGTTTGCCAAATACGCACGATCCGGACAGGCCCGCTTGAGCCGCTACCACTGAGTGAGCGCCGATCTGGCAGTTGTGCCCGACGTGCACAAGATTGTCCAGCTTCACGCCTTCTCCAATGCGCGTGTCTTCCAGCGACCCGCGGTCAATCGTGGTGTTCGCTCCGATTTCTACGTCGTCTCCGATTTCGACGATGCCTGCCTGCGGAAACTTCCAATAACTCCCGTCCCCCTGAGCAAACCCAAAACCGTCCGCACCGAGCACCGCTCCCGAATGAACCTCCACGCGATGCCCGATTCTTACGCCGCCATAAAACGTCACGCGCGGATGAATCCGGCAATTCTCGCCGATCCAGCACCCCGCGCCAACCACGGAGTGAGCGCCAATCTGCGTCCCAGCGCCGATGTGCGCGTCTTCGCCAATCACCGCGTAAGGACCGATGCTAACGCCTGACGCGACGCGAGCAAGCGGAGCAACGATTGCCGTCGCGTGAATTCCGGAGGCGATTGGCGGGCGATCGAGCAGCAGCGCCGCCGCTTTTGCAAACGCGAACCTCGGATGCGCACTCCGCAAGACTGTCTTGCCCGTCAAAAGCACTCCATCAGGTGCGATGACGCACAGCGCCGCGGAAGCCACTGCCCTCCCGGCATACTTGGCGGTCTCCACGTAGATCAAGTCGCGCGCTCCGGCGCGCTCGGGACCAGCGACCCCGCCGATTTCCAATGTGCCGTCGCCTTCCAACTTCGCGCCAGCCTGCTCCGCCAATTCTGCCGCTGTTCGTCGCATTTTAACCTCACGAGAAATCGTAAATCGGTGGTTCGCCTTTCGGTCGCGTATTCCATCGCCCGTGTACCCAGACCCACTGGTCCGGATACTTGCGGATGATATCTTCAATCACCTTGGTGAATTTCCTCGTGTTCTCCACGACGTCGCGTTCCATATCGCCCGTTCGAATCAACTCGACCGGCGGCTCGAAGCGCAACCGGTACTTCCCAAGGCTTTCATCCCAGACGGCGTAGCCCGGGACGACCGCGGCATCCGTGTGCAAAGCGACGCGGGCGATTCCCGTGGTGGTGCTGGCTTGCTTTCCGAAAAAATCCACGAACACGGCTTCTCCGGGCATGGTGTTCTGGTCCGCCAGAATTCCGACCGTTCCGGCCTCTTTCAAGACTTTCAGCATCACGCGGGCTGATTCGTTTTTGAAAATCGGACGATTCCCCGGCAAACACCGGTAACTGTTTACGAGCGCGTCTATTCTATGGTTGTCGATTCGCCGGGCCATGTAGTGCAGCGGAAATCCGTACAGCGCGTGCGCAAAAGAAGACAATTCCCACGCGCCGATGTGCCCCGTCAAATACAGCACACCTTTCCCGCGCCGTTGCCCCTCAAGGAAGTTTTCGTGGCCATCGAGTACGACAATTCGTTCGATATTTTCTTTCGTGTACTTCGGAAGCCGGACAAACTCCGCCGCCATCCAACCCAGATTGCGCAGCATTCCACGAACGACTTTCTTTCGCTGGGCGTCGCTCCACTCCGGAAAGGCAATTCGCAGATTGACTTCCGCGGTTTTCCGCAATCGAGGCAGCAACGCATAGAAAACGCGCATCATTTCCGACGCAAAATTCCGCGCAAGCGGCCACGGCAACACGCCCAGCCCTTTCAGAATCACCCACACCGCCGCGTATTCAATCCATTCCTTCATTGCGTATCCGAGCTCACTCGAGTTTGCCGCCGGGCGACAGTATGCAAGAGGTCCGTCGCTGGAAGATAGTGGTTCGATGCTAGACTCACCTTTCCGTGATCGAAACTACCGCTCCCATCGCCGAAAAGCCCCGCTCCAGCACCGCCGCCCGAATTGGCTGGGCCATTCTCATCGTGGCGACGGTATACGTCTGCTACTTCAGCCATCTAGGTGCGATCGGATTCGTGGGGCCGGACGAGCCGCGCTACGCGTGGATCGCACGCCACATGGCTGAGACCGGAGACTGGGTCACTCCGCGCCTGTACGGAAAACCCTGGTTCGAGAAGCCACCGCTCTTCTACTGGGGCGCTGCGCTTTGCTTCAAGCTTTTCGGCGTCAGCGAAGCCGCTGCTCGGTTGCCGAGCGCGATCTCAGCGCTGCTCGCCACGCTCGCGATGGTTTGGCTGGCTCTGCGTCTCTATGGCGCGGACACCGCCCGCTGGCTGCTGCTTCTGCTGCCAACCACCGTCGGCATGATCGGCTTCTCTCACGCGGCCGCCACAGACATGCCCTTCAGCGGAATGCTCACGATCGCGATGGTCTCAGCCGCTGTCGTGCTCGGCCTCACGCGCAATGAGAATTCTCCGATCATTCCGCAAACCCCCTGGCTCGCCCTCGTGCTGTTCGGTTTCTTCCTTGGCCTCGCCGTTCTCGCGAAAGGCCCTGCCGCCATCATTCTTTCCGGCGGCGCCATTTTTTTCTGGGCGCTCTTCACGAAACGCTGGCGCAACGCCTTCCGCCTCTTTCATCCCGCCGCCATCGCCGCGTTCTGCCTGACCGCCCTCCCCTGGTATGTCCTGTGTGCCCGCCGCAACCCCGACTTCTTCCGCATCTTCATCATCGAGCACAATTTCAAACGCTACCTCACTCCCGAATTCCAGCACATCCAGCCCTTCTGGTATTACGTACCAATTCTCCTCATTGCCTTGTTTCCTTGGGTGGGCATGAGCATCAGTTCCGTCAGCTATATATTTCTCAAGAAATTAGGGATGCAAGCTGACTTCTGGTCAGTCTTCTTACTGACGTGGATTCTCTTTCCACTGGTATTCTTCTCCATTTCCAAATCGAAACTCCCCGGCTACATCCTCCCGGCGGTATTGCCATTTGGTCTGCTCACCGCAATATCGCTCTCTAAGTCCTTGTGTGCGCCGAAGGTTGCACTGCCAAGTGGTTATGCCGTCCTCGCGCTAACTCCGGTGCTAGCAGTGGCGACCGCAAGCGGAGCTATTTATTTGGAACATGTGAGCTTCTTGCCGGGCAAATTCGTCCTGGTTTCGGCAATCATAGCCTTGGTAACCGGAAATGCCTGCCTTGTGTTCGCTTTCACTGGGCGGAAGGTACTTCTCTTGGTATCTGGTTTGCTCTGCTTCGTAATGTTCGTCGAAGTCATCGATGTTTTAGCGCTCCCCAGCATAGACGCCATAGTCTCCCCGCGGCGAGTCGCTGAGATTGTGCGTGAATACCCACAATCTTCAGCCGTCGTTACTTTTCGTCTTAATCGCGGATGGCAGTATGGGTTGAACTTTTACCTGAATCGCGAAATCCCTGAGTGGATTGGACAACCAAATCAATCCGCAATCGCGATTGTCTCGCCGAGAGGTCTCACAGAATTACGCCGCAGGCAGGTAGAGTTTACTGTGGTGGACACTAGCTCTTTCGAAGCGCTCGTCATACAAATTGGCAGGCCCGCTACTGGCAGTCCGACGGTGAATCAGCGGGCACGCTGCCCAACGGGCGGCAGCCTCACTAAGAAGAAGGACACTACGCGGTTTTCATACGCGCGCTTTTCTTCGTCGCCCAAGCTCACAAAATCTCCGTGCGCAATGACGGCCTGCTCACGCGGCTCCGGCGCTTTCAAGAACATCTGCCGCGTAGTCTCCGCGAGTTCCGGATCATCCGTCGCCTGTATATAAAGTGTCGGCATACCCGCCAGCGTAATCAATTTCTTCGACAGTGGCGGATCGTCGCGATGCGCGTGGTTCAAATACCCAAAGGTGAACTCCGCCGCGCGCACCATCAGCGGAAACCCGCCCAGTCCGTTGCGCTCCACGCCCACCTTCACCATTTGCTTCGGCTCGTCGTAGACCGAATCCAGTACAATGGCGCGAATTCGCTTGTCGTTTTCCGCCTCGCGCAGCGCCGCGTAAGCACCCATGTTATAGCCCCAAAGTCCCATCCGTGTGGGGTCCAAGTCCGGCCGCGTCGCAAGGAGATCCACCGCCCCGCGCACTTCATCCGCTTCGTGATAGCCGAGCGTGCTGATTCCCCCATTTGCCCCGTGCCCCGCAAAATCGAAAATGAACACGTTGTACTGATGGTCTTGCAGCGCCGATTCCAGCGTCAGCAGCTCGCCACGGCTGGACTCGTACCCGTGGCAAAGGATAATCGTCGCTGCTCCTCGCAGCCCCGGAAAGAACCATCCTTCCCGCTTTTCGGCTCCGCCAGGCACAACAAACTCCAGCACTTCCGGCCGCCCGGGAAAACTTGCCATGTTGATTTCCGTGCTGCTGCGCTGCGGCTTTACGATGCGATAAACGAGGAACCCCGCAATGGCCGTGGTTGCCAGCACGGCAAAAAACACCAAGGCCAATAGCGCCGTGAGTATCTTCGTGGACCACCTGCTTGGATAACGGAGCTCGTAAAGGATCTGCATTCGTCGTCTGCGCAACTGACTGGCGGTGGACGCCGCCTTTTCTACCTACGATACTCTTTCGGTGATTTGCATCGTAGCACATCTCTGAGCTACCTCGTTCCGCTGTGTGTCCTTCCTTACCTCCTCTGCTTTCTCTCTTTCCGTCACTTCCTTTATGATGGAAATAGCGCTGCAGGGGCTGCGCCGCATTCCCGTTATTCATGAACATAATCGACTTGCGACAGACTACGGTCCGTCAGATTGAGCCGCTTCTCGAAGAAGAAGCGCGGCACTGGCGCGACGAATTGCATTGGGACTACCGCGGCGCTCTCGAACTCATCAAGCGCTTTCTGGACGCGCACGCCCTGGCCGGATGCGTCGCATTCGAAAACGGTGTCGCCGTGGGGTATTCCTTCTACGTCCTCGAAGATCAAAAAGGGCTCATCGGCGGCCTGTATGTCTCCTCCAAATTCCCGCAGGACTCCATCGCGCCTCGCCTTCTCGAAGAGCTGCTCGTCTCCATGCGCGCCATTCCGCATCTCGCGCGCATCGAAGCGCAGTTGATGCCCTTCAGCGGCCCAGTGGACACGCCGCTGATCGGCCAGGGTTTCCACCTTTACACGCGCCAGTTCATGCTGCTGGATTTGCACAAATCCCACGAGGCCAAAGCCGGCGCTTCGGCGGGCATGCGCCTCAACCGCTGGAACGATCGCTATTTCGATCCTTGCGCGAAGTTGATCTATCTGGCTTACACAAATCACGTCGATGGCGAGATCAACGACCAGTATCGCAGCCGCGCCGGCGCGCTTAAATTTCTGAAGAACATCATTCTGCTCCCCGGATGCGGCCAATTCGTGCCGGCCGCGTCCTTCGTTCTTCACGAGCCTGGCAGCGACGAACTTGTCGCCGCGGTTCTCACCAGCGAAGTCTCCCCCGGCGTCGGCCACACCACGCAAATCTGCGTGCTCCCCGGCTACCAGGGCCATGGCCTCGGCCGCATACTCATGCAAACTTCCGCTGAAGCGCTTCGCTCCATGAAATTCCGCGAATTGACGCTGACCGTAACCTCGGATAATCGCGCCGCCGTCCTGCTCTACGAGAAACTCGGCTTCCACACCATCAAAACCTTCACCGCGGGCGTCTGGCCCCGCTGATGGCGATGTAGCATCCGCCTTTTGACGCTATTCACCGCATGTTTAGAAACCCACGCCCCCGAATTGCTCGGGGCCGTGGCTTCGAATGCCGCGAGCGTCCTATGCTCGCCTAGAAGTTCAGCTTCATCCCCAGCTGCATGATGCGCGGATCACGCGTTGAAGTCACTGTGTTATATAGTGTCGAGATGAGGCTGGTAGAACCGCAGCAAATGGGATTGGTGTGGTTGAAGGTGTTAAAAGTTTCCCAACGGAATTGGCCGGTGAGGCGCTCCGTGAACTTGATGTTCTTGAACAAAGACAGGTCAGTGCGCCAGAAGCCCGGACCGCGAATCGCCCCGGGGCGCTCCGTGGTTTCGGTTCTCTGCGTTGCGGACGGCCCGGCGAAGGCGGAGGCGTTAAACCAACTCGTAATGGTATGCGGAGCCCCAGAGTTAGGGTCACCAACCTGATTCGGACGGCAACCCAAAGGTGAGGCGCCCAGCAGACAGCCCGAGCCAGTCGGGTCGTTGCAAATAACGCCAGTTCCGGGGCAAACACCGTTGCCTAGGACAGCAGTGAGCGGAAGTCCAGTCTGGAAGGTCTGGACCCCAGATACCTCCCAGCCTCCCAGGACATGGCCGACCAAGCCTTGCTGATGGCGTTGCCAAGGCAGGTCCCAAACAAAATTTGCAGTCAAGACGTGCCGCCGATCAGCAATCGTAGGTCCATAATTGCCGCCTAAGTCTCCAGTAACCTGAGGAAGGGCAGCGCCCCCCGTGCTGCGGTCGGCCGGATCGGTGGTCAAACCGTGCGACCAGGTATAGGAAACGTTGACTAGGGAGTTGCCCGAGAAGCGCTTCTGCAACTGCGTCTGCAAAGAGTGATAGTTGGAAGTGAAGAGATCGACGAAGAACAGCCCAGGGCCGTAACCAGTATAGGGACGAAGCACGTTGAGCTGGTTCGATTTCGTTGTGGCCTGTGCGCTGCTCGCGCCGCCAATGGGGGGCGCGATAACTACCGCGCAGCCACCGCTGACTGTGCAAGCAGAAGTGTTAGCGCCAGGCCCCGCAAAGCACGGCGTGGCCGCGGTGCAGTTTAGGTAGGATGCCACGGGGGACTGGTTGAGGTCTTCAAAGCCAGGAAGATGAATTCCATTACTGCCGTAGTAGCCGACATCCGCTAGCCAGGTGCCCGCGAATTGACGTTGAACGTCAAGACTCCATTGCTGCGAGTAAGGAGCCTTGTAGTCAATCGGCATTCTCGACTGGATT
>DASQYT010000347.1:0-20245 GCA_035639075.1 Candidatus Elarobacter sp. | reverse complement strand
AAATAGCGATGTTGTTCGAGAAACGATATAATCAACTATCTGTCGGCGACTTAGCATGACCGTGCAATTCGACAAGCCATGCTTCCGAGTACGAAAATCGTAAAGTATTCCGACGTCATTTACAAGAATCCCTCGAACACGTTGTGGATGCTGCGCCAGAACATACAGAGGGAGCGCTCTACCTCGGCCTCAACGATTGTGGCGAGCCGGACGAAGTCACGGGCGAGCCGGTCGGAACAATTGCGCTCCACAAACCTGCAGCGATAAGCGATGAGATGGAAAATAAAGCTTTCAAAGCTCCGTAGTCGATAATCCCGCGCGCTGTTCAATCACAATGCGCTGCTTGTTGTCAAACAGTGTGGCAAAAGATCTTGCGCAGATTGTGCGCAACAGCCCGCTTGAGGTGCCCCTATTGTGGGGCAACCCCGAGCGCCTTCGGGGGTTACCAGGCTATAGTTGCGCAAACGAAGCGCATACCCTACAAATGCTTTCGTCCAGCTTTGCTCGCGTTGTGGCAGGGATCCAGTGGTTCCGGCCGAGAGGACGCACGTTCCGGCGACCGCCATCACCGACGCCAGCTACAGCTGATCTCTGATTACCGGTCACTTTACCGCGGCCGGCGGCGTTGGGCGCGACCGCGGCGTCGGGCGCGGCCGCGGCGTTGCTCTGGGAGTAGCGCTTGGGCTTGGAGTTGGCGTAGGACTCGCAGTGGCCTTCGGAGTCGGAGTGGGAGTTGGTGTAGGAGTTGCTGTTGCTGTTGCTGTTGGTGTAGGCGAAGGCGTGTGAGTAGGTGTTGGAGTAGGCGTGGGCGTGAATGTAGCCGTAGCTGTCGCCGTTGGTGTTGGAGTAGGTGTAGGTGTTCCTCCCGGCAGCTCAAAAGCATAGACTTTGTTATCAGTAGCAACGTAGATACGCCCACGAGCCACAATGCCAATAGTGCTGTAGGAGTGTGTGCCCGCCATCAATTCGTTCGCGCCGCCACCGGCATACACAACCGCGCCAGTATCTCCGTCGTAACCGTGCAAGCGTTGGTCGCCGGCTGTGCCTTCGCCGCCTGTGCCTATGGTCCAGACGATCATGTTATTAGTGCCGTCCGTGGAGGTCACAAAAGGCGAGCCGCAACCGAGCCCGGTCCGGTTTATACTCCATGCGCCGGCGATATTTGGTGGATTGGTTGCTGTAATGCGTAAAGTCGAGAGCTCTAATCGGCTAGCGCGACAAGCAACATATGTTCCCTGGTTAGTACGGTAGGTGGCTGCCCCCTGGTTGATCGCTTGAGCGGTAACTTGGAAGGAATCTATCGGCGCGCTGATGCCGCCGAGGTTGTCGCGATTAAGCAAGTAGGCATTACCATCTTTCCCCAGTGCAACCACGAGATGGGAAGGTGTCGCCCCCGGCACGTCCACCAGCAACGGGCCGGAGCCACCCAAATCCAGGTCGTCAGTGTCGAGTTGGAGCCAATTGGTTGGTGCCCAGTAATCGCTAAAGATCGGGCCCGGTTGAAAGCGAATCACTGCTTCGCCCCCGCACCAGGTCCCTCCGGTGAAGTTAGTGTTACCGGTAGTAACGAACGGATTGCTGCCGTCACTGGCGATGCCGCCAACTCCCCATATCGCGCCGCCCCATATACTAACGTCGCCGATGGCGCCGGCGGCCCATGCTGTTACGCTGGCTGGGTTATTTATCGGCACGCCCACCAGCCAGCCATGATAGCGGTCGCAATCCGCCATGCTCCCATACCCAACGTAAAGAATGTTGCCTACGATGCCGAGCGCCGGCCGTTGCTGTTGGACCGCTGCAGTGAAGGTCGTGCTGTTGTATTGAGCCGTCAGCGCCACGTCCACCGGCCAGCCGGAATTGATGGCGCCCGTGTCCACATTAAGAGAAATGATGTAATGTTTGATGGTCGCCCCGCCATCGGGCGTAACCATCGCGTTCAAAAACAGCGCCCGTGAAGCAAGATCGACAATGGGCGTGCCGATGATGCCCATGGAACCAACAGTGGTGCAATGGAGATCGGCTGTGGGCACCGGAGCGCCCACATTTTGCTGCCAGATAATGGTGCCGTTCACTGCGTTGAGCGCATACACGTTATTCGATTCGGTGACCGCAATGACCATTGGGCCGCTCGGACCGCCCTCGATGTAAAGCGGCTGCGCGTAAACGTTGCCTACGATCGTCCCGTTGAAGTTTAAGTCCCGCGTCAGGTTGGCGGCAGCCGATTGCGTAAAGGCCGAATCGATATAAAGCCCATCACGCGAACTATGGTTGTGATACTGAGTAACGTTGACCTGCGCGTTTGTCGGAAGTATTGCGCTCCACAGACCCGCACCGATAACCAAAGAAATGGAAAATACGGTCTTCAAAGGTCGGCGGCCGATATTACTGCGTCCGTTATATCTTGCAAACTATTTGCAAACCGCATGGGCCGTCGGTGTGTTCTCCGGGCGTTCCGGACTACCAATCCGGAACGCGGCGGCATAACGGGTTTGCCAATCCTGCCTCTTTCGGTTGAGAGGCTCAAGTCCCCACCACTCCCAGGGCCAGTCGGCTCGGACAGAACGATCCCCGTCGTGGATTTCCACCATCAACTCCCGTATTGGTTCCCAGCCGAGGTCAAGTGCAGTCTTGGTTCGAACGTCCAGATCGACTCCTGAGACAAAAACATAGCCGCCAGGACCAACTAGTCGTGCGATGTTACGCAGGCACCTTTCGGAATCGGCTCGGGCCATGTGGCAGAGAAAGTTGCTGGCGACCACGATGTCCTGAGGCCCGAGAGTGCTTATAAGTTTCGCGTCAGCGGCGTCCCCAAGCTGCCACATTATCCCTTCCCTGAGCCACGATTTGACTCTGGCCTGACCGCTTTCCCAATCGAACATTTCAACCATCTCAGCCTTGGTCAATCGTTCAAAAATCGAAGCACCGATCAACTGGGAGGTATGGGGAGTGTAAATGCCGTTCTCGGCGAAGCTGAGTATTTCCTTCGAAATATCCACCGCATGCAGGAGCACTTTTAAATCGGGCCGCACTGAGCGAATGGTCCAGAGGATTGAATAAACCTCGGCCCCGATACTGCAACCCAACACAGCAATTCTCAAAGTCGAGCCGTGGGGTTTCTGCTGGGCCAGGCGGCGCATCAATTGCAGCGCTGGACGGTTCCGTAGGAAGAACGTGCCGAGATACATTTCGCGATTGGGTCGCAGGCAAACCAGCGTATGCAACCACGCTCCGTAGGAGCGGACGGGATGCAAATCGCGCACACGACAAGGGAGGCGCTCCCATATCCACTTATTCAGCCGCAAGTAAAGGCCGGCAGGAGACTTTCCTAAGACGCGCAAGCGTGCCGCCTTCGCCAGGATTGGATAAGACAACTGGCTGTTTAACACAAGGTTCTCTCTGCTGCTTCGCTATCGACTGCGCGTCCTCAGCCGGAAAAATCGCGAGGTACTCTGGTTCGGGAGCTTAACAAATCACTCGGTCGTCCGGTCTGGGCGCCTTGCCTGGCTCAGACATTGTGAAGGAAGATAGCAGAATATTGTTGATCCAAAGCTTCACGACACTCCTTTGTCTTCTGCCTGATTGCGGATTTCACTCTGTCTGCGTCGTTCTCCAGCTCGCAGAATTTTTGGATCAACCTCTGAGCATCTAAGGTGTTGATGTCTAGGCAATATTCTGCCAAACCCATTTGAGTCATTAAGGAAACTCCCTTGTGATGGAATGTAATACTTATTACTGGCTTCCCGAGGAGTAGCGATAACAGAACATTGTGAAACCGAGTTGCGACCACGAGGTCGGTAGAAGCAACTTGAGATAAAAGCTGATCGACAGAGGCAGCGGGTTCATTGAAGAGGCGTCCTTGAGTTGCTTTCAATCCACTCTGTGTCAACAATTCAGTGAAATGCCGCGTGACAGGTATGTCGTAAACGTCGCCGATCAGCAAACGAACGTCATAGTTACGAACGAGCAGCGAATGTACTAGGGTGGCAAGGGCGTGGAGATAGGACAGATGCGTCGCATTACTGGGTGTCTCTACGCTGTACCTACCAGGATCATCCATCAACCCAATGCCGATTACGCGCCTGGGACGTTTGTAAACATGAGGAGAAGGCACAACGACCTGATCCAGGTTGAACACCAAGTCGGGATAGACTGGGTCATTATCTGTCGAAAAGCCGATCATTCTGAGGCAGGTGAGGGTAGAAGTATCTCGGAAAGACCGATAGTGTGCGAGGGAGAGGGCTGACTTGATCAACCACTTGCTGAGGGGGTGGTATATGGGACCAGCGCCAACGCTGACAAAGAGCACCTTCCGCCGAAGCAGCCTAGCTATCAAAGACCATTTGAATACATCATAGGGCCAGCCTAGGGCGTTACTATAGGCATCCGTGAGATATCCCGTACCAGGAAATATGAGCGTGTTGACGCCTATTAAGATGTGGAATATCCTGAACCAATCTAACAACTCCCTCGGCATCCCGATCAGTAATTGTCGGAGTACCCTGATGACGGGGTTGGTAGATCTCATGTACCATTTGGCAGCAGATTTTTGTGGAAAGCGGATTGAAATGGGAAAAGCAGGTATTTCATATCTGAGAGAGGTGTCTGTAACGTTCCAGCAAATGCATTTGAATTCTGCATCGGGAAAATACTTCCGGGCATGAGAGAGGATCGTTTGCAGCGTGATTTCGTTACCGAGGTTCCCAACTCCAAATAGGCCAAAGAAGGCGATCTTTTTTTTCTGTATTCTAACGTGGCAGCTGAACTGCTTGGGAGTCTCCTGCAAATTGTTTGGCACCCGGGCGTTGCCCGAGTACGAGGCGGTGTTCATGGGGAATCCTGCGATGTTGTTGCCCTCCGAGCGGCGGTAGTTGTTCAGTTTAGAGCGTTGAGAAGTTCCTCTAACGGGCGAGCAGTACGGCCACGCGGGTATAGAGACCACATGAAGCAGCCAGGGCCCAGCACAGAACCATGGCAACAAGCAAGACACGGTCGCGAGCAATTGGGACCACAATCATTCGCGGCCTGCGTTCACTCGGGAATTCGATCGGGTGGTAATTCAACTGAGTGACGCAGCGGATACTTCTTCCTCAGCCGTCAATTCAGCAAGTTCGTGCAAGCATTGCTCTCTTGATTTCATTGCGGGTGTGGGACTAAGTCCGGCAATCTCGTATATGTGCTTCCAGCGATATACCCAGTCGTGGCGATGAGCAGCTTCAAAGGCGTTGCGTCGGCTGATGGTGAGCATGCGATCTGGCTCGGCCATGAGATCTCTGAGCACATCTAGAGTGTCTGATCCGTCAGGGTGCATTTCAATTACTACATCGGGCCATCCAAAAAGCGTCTGGAAAGCCGGACAATTGGGTGACTGCCCGATTAGCACCGCCCCAGCCGCTGTTCCTTCGTAAAAACGCAAACCAACGATCGGTTCCGCTCTCACCTCTGGTTCGCCCATCATTCCAGGCCCCACCGCAAAGAACTTGCTTCGCTTCACCAGGTTCGCCAGCATCTCGCGGTGCTGGGAATAATCGCGACCCTTTATCGAGGTCCCTATGAGGGTATCATACACGTAGAAAATGCGCTGTCCTGCTGTAACCTTACGCAGCGCATCATGTACTCCCTCGAATCTCCGACCGATACTGAGCACGTCTATTACGCGCGCCGGGGCATTCGGACAGGGATTAAAGTTGGCCACGTCCACCGCCGTCGGGACCCAATGGCATTTTCGGCCTAGTATCCGGCTGAGTGCCGCAGCACTGCTTTCGTGGCCAAGGGCGATGTGATCGAACTGTGCCAAGGCGGGTAGCCAATATTTGTATCGTGCGAGACCCGCGACATACAATTCATCCAGCCAAAGCACGCTCGTCCTGCAGTGATCCCTCCAGCCTTGGACGGCATTTACATAAAGTAGATCCCAGATGTTTTGGCACACCGCGATGAAGAGATCATATTCCTTGGTAAGTCGAACAGGTCGAAGGCCCGGGTTCGCGTAGACAAGCTGACGAGTCATGTCCTTCCATATCAGCTTGCGCAGCCACCGTTCTCGAAAGCAAAACCCAGGTCCAGGCTCCAACGCGAGAAGGTCCACAGTGTCCAACCCACACAACACATCCTGAGCTTCGTATCGGTTGCATTGAAATGGCATGCGAGCGAATCCTCTCCAGGTTGGCATGCAAACCCGAGGTGCGGGCGATGACTCCGATGGTTGCGACAAGCATCGTCCCCCACGAGTCGGGATGTCACCGATCGTCATTTTATCGCTGTGCCCAGAAAGACGGATTGATATCAGATGCTTCGTATTTCCTCATCGAGTCGTGCAGATAAAGATCGAAACGTATCACACACGCTGCCCAGCTACCGGGTACATGGGCAAGCCAGAAACCAGACCATTGTTTCATGGCCCACACTGGACCCGCGGTCAGTTAGATAGCCACCGTGCAGCTCCGCCAAAATGATAAGCCGTCACAAACGCGAAAAAGCCGCTCAAAATAACGATCACAAACACTGCCCCGAATCTTATCGAGACCGGGCGGCGGAGTGCAACGCCCTTACCGTTGCAGCATTTCAACATTTTGATGGTCGGGCAACCGTGTAGCGTCTAGTTACTGCAAGAACAAGCTCCAGCCAGCTGGAAGAGTTGGGCCAAATGCCGCACTGACGTAAACGTTGTCGTTCAGGTACCAGATCGCTGTCTGACGCGTCCCGCCGTTGTAAAGAACATAATCCGGTCTGCCGTCTCCGTTGAAGTCGGCCGTAGCCGCTAGCGCCCACCCACTGGGAATGCTCGGTCCATAAGCGCCTCTGACCAACGTCCGCCCTGATAGATACCAAATCGCTGTTCGGTGAGTAATGGAATTAAACAAGACATAATCTCTATGGCCGTCGCGATCGAAATCTGCTACCCCCACCAGGCGCCAGTTGACCGGAAGAGTTGGCCCGAAGGCCCCACGAACGAAAACGTTGTTGTTCAGATACCAGATCGCTGTCTGGCGCGTGCTTGCATTGTAGAGCACATAGTCCGGGTTATTATTACCGTTAAAGTCGCCTGTAGCCACCAGAACCCAGCCATCGGGAAGGCTTGGCGCATATGCGCTTGCGATGCGCGTTGGCCCCGACATATACCAAATCGCTGTTTGATCGGTAGTGGAATTGAACAGTGCGTAATCTGGATGCAGGTCACGATTGAAATCCGCCACACCGTCCAGGCTCCAGCCAGCTCTAATGCTTGGACCTAAAGCGCCATCCTGATAAATGTTGTTGTTTAAATACCAAATGGCTGTTTGGTGGGTGTTGGGATTACTGAGCACATAGTCCGGGTGGCCGTCGCTGTTAAAATCGGTAATTACAGCCCTGCCTGCGCCAGCTACCAACGGATGCGGGTAAGTATAAGGTGTGTAACCCGGCAGCGGTGTGTTGTTGAAGTAATCCAAGCCTTGCACGAGACCTGGGCCTAAACCCGCGTTAACGGCCAGAGCAAAATTGATATGCGACCCGTCGGGCGTGTAAGTGTTGTTCCACGAGTAGCAGCCTTCCCTGACTTGGTTGAGCCATCTCGGAGTAGGGTTAGCTCCAAGGAGGTCGCCTGCTCCCGACCCTGGCTGGTCAATCGCTCGTAGCACTCTGCGAATTTCGTAGCCTTGGCCCGCTGCCCAATGTGCGTCGCCCGGAGCCCACTGGCGAACGGTCAGAGTGTTACTGGTATTGCTTTGGATATAATAATTTGCTCCGTCTGAGGGACGGCTAAATGCATAGGAAACCCACTGATTCGTTGTCCACGTTTTTCCCGTAACCGTCACCGTGACTGGATCGACACCAGAAGCCGAAGTGACTGTCCCACTATCAAATAGATACGAAGTATGTCCGTCGATATGAGTTACACCGTCCGACTCCGTTACATTGTAGTCCCAATCATTTTTACCAGTCGCGCCAAAAAAAGTATCGTAGGTGTGCAAAGACCGATAGGTCTGCAAGCCGTAACCTCTTGGTCTGCCGCCGTCGAAAGTGTTGTAGTGCGCGATCATCGTACCACCGCGAATCCCGTCCATCGTGACGCCGGGCAAGCTCCAGTGGTAGTCATTGTTGTAAAGTTCTACTGCCCTACCTGACCGGCCACGTCCACCCTCTGTGCCGTGATTCAGTATCTCCGCGTTGAACAAATGGGAATGTCTCAGAACATATTTCCCGCCATTGTGGGAGTCGATTCCCCCGCTCGCAGAAAAAACTCCGTTCTGCGTGTTGTTGATATACCAATCCTCGAAGAAAAAGAAGTCGGGGCCTCCGTAGCCAGCCGGTTGCGCCCAATTCTCATCGCCATAGAGTCCGCCGTTGTCAGCTCTGTTTTGACACCTTTGTCGCGGCAAATTGTCCTCAACTATGTGATCCGCCACGCCACGGATAGTACCGGCTATTACAATACCATGTAGCGAGCCTATGTTAGTTAGGTGAAGATGATCTAACCTGACTGAAGTCGAATTTCCAGACACCTTGAGCACATCGTTCAGAGTTTGAGCGTGGCCGGGGGCATTTGTAAATGTAATCCCAGTTATTCTAAGGGACTGTCCAGTGTTGACAGTGCAAATAAAAAAATCATATCCAGCTGAGGTGGGAAGGTTGTCCTGCAAAATGGTTCGATCGTCGCACACCCCGGTATCCGAGTTCACCGTGGTTTGCCCCTGAATCGTGATGCTCTTCGTGATGATAACCATGCCCGTCCAGACGAATGTTCCCGCAGGCAGCGTGATCGTGTCTCCATCCACAGCTTGTGTGTTGTGAATCTGCTGCACATTTGCTGCTGATCCGTTGGAATGGTAAACTGTGGCCTCGCAGCGCGAGCCGAAAAAGCTGCTGAAAATAAGGATAAACAGAAGAAATCCCGACACCTTCATAATTGCGGCTTATCGTTCCTAGCGATTCGCCGCCCGCCTTCATATCTGAATCAATTGTCATGGCAAGTAAATTTTTCTGCTTTCAGCAATTTATTTCGCAAGTCCCTGGTCGATGAATGTCTCCAATCCGACTGGCGTAATCCTGCATCTGAATATTGATTTTGCCCGTGAGCTCGGCGAGACGCCTGCATGGTCTTTCCGTACTCGTGCGCTTTCCAGGTGAGATACGAAGGACCTCGAAAGGTCGGATTGGCGGCTTGATTCTGAGTCCCGCCCGATCCGAAAAGAAGTTAAGACGACCCTTGAGGCTACGTACGGGCGGAGGCATTTGGCTTTCCTATTCCATAGACACCGGGGCACAGCATCGGACTCGCCTCCGGCGAAAGAATATTGCGTCCATCAAAAATAAAGCCAGGCTTCAGCATAACCTGCCGAATCCGGTTGTAGTCCAGGTTTCTGAACTCGTCCCATTCGGTGAGGATGGCCACGGCGTGGGCACTCTCGACTGCAGCGTATGCGTCTTTCTCCACGGTGATCCGCTTCTGAAAGCTTGCGCCGGGAAGCGCGGTTGCCGCCTCTAAATCGTGACGAATTGCTACCTCCGTCACGCGAGGATCATAGATTGAAAGCTGGGCCTGTTCGTTTAAAAGATCGCGACACACGTAAATAGCTGGCGATTCCCGGGTGTCGTTCGTATCTTTCTTAAATGCAAAGCCAAGGATCGCGATTCTCTTTCCGGCCACCGTATTGAACATCGTTTCCACCATCCGCCGTGTGAAACGCGACTTCTGCCAGTCGTTGATTTTGATTACTTGGGACCAGTACTCGGCCACCTCATGCAAACCGTAATGTTCGCACAGGTAGATCAGGTTCGATATGTCCTTTTGGAAACAGGAACCGCCGAAACCTACGGAGGCTTTCAGGAACTTGGGCCCAACGCGGGAGTCCCTGCCAATGGCCGCCGCCACTTCATCCACATCCGCTCCGGTGGCTTCGCAGAGGGCTGAAATGGAGTTGATTGATGACACCCGCTGCGCTAGGAAAGCGTTGGCTACCAGCTTCGAAAGTTCCGAGGACCAGATGTTGCTGGTGAGGATTTTTTCGTGTGGAACCCAACGGGCGTAGATCTCCACCAGTTTCTTGCTGGCCGCCCGCCCGCTATTCGTGTCGTCGTTACCGATCAGCACGCGGTCCGGATTCTCCAGATCCTGAATGGCGGTGCCTTCGGCCAGGAATTCCGGGTTGGACAGGATTTCAAACCGGCAGCCCCGGCCATTAGCCTTGAGTACGGCCCTCAGTGATTCGGCCGTTCGAACCGGGAGGGTCGATTTTTCAACGACAATTTTGTTCCCGTTGGACACTGCGGCAATTCGCCTCGCGCATTGTTCCCAATACCTGAGATCCGCGGCTCTTCCTGCGCCAATGCCGTAGGTTTTCGTTGGAGTGTTGACGCTGACAAAAATCATGTCCGACGCCTGAATCGCCTCGTCGACGTCCGTCGAAAAAAAGAGGTTTCTCCCCCGGCATTGCTTGACCACCTCGCTCAACCCAGGCTCATACACGGGAAGTTGATTCGAATTCCAGCCCGCGATTCGTTCCTTGTTAATATCAACCACCGTCACCCGGACGTCCGGACACTTCAGGGCAATCATGGCCATTGTGGGACCGCCTACATGCCCTGCGCCGATGCAGCAAATCTTCATTGTTCAGCGTGTTCTGCCGCGCGCCTTCCTCGCTTCAGGAGAGCGGGCTCCATGGGGCTTGAATCAGTTACCCGATAACATCATCGAGTTATTTGTGAGGCTCTCGCTCTCTTTTCTTACTGTGAGGACGCCGAAGGATAAAAGAGCAGCCTTGCGTACGCATAGGCGGCTGCTTCGCTTACGACTTCCTTTAAGCCCGCGCTATAACGCCACCAGCGCTTGGCGTCATAGTCCGGATTTGGAATTGCGATAACGCCTACGGCGACTTTATCGCCAAGAGCTTTCTGAAAAAGGAGACGAGTACGGCGCGCATGTACGTCTTCAGTGACTACATTGATTGCGGAAACGGCCATATTCTGTTCGCCAAACCACTTTCTCAGTGCAACTGCCGACCCGTAGGTTCTGTCGCGATCCATCACACGGCAAGGGACCATCTGTAGCCGCTCATCCGGAACGCCGCATTTTTTCAAAAGTTCCGCACCCACACTGGCGGAGGTATAAAAATCATTGATGTATCCTCCAGAGCCCACTACCGGTCCGCCCGTCGCAAAGACGTGTTCATAGTGGCTACTTCGAAATTCCGTTACGGCCGCCCGAATTCCGTATTCGTGTATCCACCCTTCGACCACCAGAATATTTGCATTGGCGCGATGGGTTATCGCAAGAAAAGGGTAAAGGCTTCTAAAACCTAGAACACTGATAAGCACAACAACGAAAGCCAGGATCAATCGCCCACGCCAGGAAAGCGACCAACGCTCCTTGCGATCAAACATGCCCCACATCGCGCGGGCCGACGCTGCCTGTGTCAACCGAGAAGCCCCGAAAGCTTTTGGGCTTGATGAGGCTTTTAGTGTATCGCTCATCGGTCCTCGCGTGTTCAATCCGGCTCTTGCTCAGGTCCCAATCTTGGTTCTGAAGAGCAAGAGCAAAACGAGATCCATTCCAATGTGGGACGTGCTAACTTCACGCGGACGCGAGCGTAGGAGCATTCTTCAAGTCCCGCACGATTGAGAAAACGTTCACCGCCACGCGTCGGGAAGGAGAAGAAAGAGCAATGTACGCCCCTCCCGCCAGCAGCGCTACTGGCCCGCACAGGAACAATTGCATCCACGGGTTAGCGTCAAGCACGAAAGTGCGTGCGAGCCAGGCAGTGCCGCAAACTACTCCCCAGACTGGCAGATGCCGCAGGGATCCGGTCCAAAGATCTTTCCTGCTCACCGGACCCCGCCGCCCGGCGATGTAATAGACAAATGGCAACTGTATGAGGACACACGAAGCCGAATAGAATATCGCCACACCGGCGGGACCGAACGGCAGTCCGGCAAGGAAAGAACAAAGGGTAACACCCGACATAATCGCACTGGTAAGGACCCAGTCCTTCCCGCGTCCCTGGCTGGCGAACAGCCACGCGGACGCAGCGAAAAGCGGACAGGCCAGGGCCGCCATGGTAAAACCGGCGAAGATTACTATTGCTCCTTCCCATTTTGGGCCAAGTACGGCCAGCGTCAACGGATAGGACAAGGCAAGAAACAGACCCGTAAGTAGAAAGTCGACCAGCGCGATCGCCTCGAACACCTGAAGGAATGTTCGTCGATACCGGTCATGCTGGCTTTGTATCCGTGACAGTGCGGGAACAAACACGGCATTGATTGGGATGATGAATTGTTGCACCGGCCGCATAAGAAGGATGGAGCCTCTCGAATACAGGCCAATCGCGGCGGCGCCGAAGAACCGCCCAATCAGAAGACTGTCCGCCCCCCGGGCGAACTCGTACATCAGACTTGCCGCAGTAACATTCGCTCCGAAACTCAATAGATGCCAGGTTTGAGTGTTCCGGGAGGGTAATCGAGGCCGCCACCGCGACATCGACCACGCCAGCACAAGTCTAATGGTAACCTGAACCACATAGGCGAATACCAGGGCCCAGTAGCCATATTCCGATAGCGCCAGGGCTATGCCGGTCAGGTAACCGGCAAGCATGGAAACAACGTCAATAATCGCAATGACGCCGAAACGCATCTGCCGGTTCAACAGCGCAATGTGTTGGACCGCCGAACTGGTGAGCACAAAAGTAATTGAGAGCACAAGGGTCATGCTCACTAGCCTGGGTTCACGATAGAACCACGCGATTGCCGGCGCTGACGACGCCACGAACAGAGTAGCTACACCACCCACAGCTACGTTTACCCAGAACAGATTGGAGACCTGTGCATGGGTGATCTCCTGTCGCTGCACCGTGGCCATCGAAAGGCCGGCATCCTGAAAAATGCGGAGGAAGCCCATGACGGTCGTAACCATGGCGAACAGTCCGAAGTCCTGCGGCACGAGCAGTCTGGCGAGCACCATGACGTAGGCAAGATTCAGAAAGAACTGCGCGCCCTGCGCCACTGCGGAGATCAGCCCGCTGGAGATCGTGCGTTGTCTGAGATTCGTCAGCAGATGATCGGTCGCAAAGTGTTGTTCGGCGGCGCTGGCTGTCGCCGAAGTTGCAGATGGAAAGGCGGTGCAGCTTGCGTCGCTTTTCACCGGGTTGGAAAGATCAACACTCATCCCCTTAGCAGATTTGTTGAATGGGAACGGTCAGGCGGTTTCGCGAAACCGATCGGACTCGCATAGTTCACGCCACATCTGTCCGATAGCAATGTGGAATTCCTTGGATATGGGCCATCTCTGCAGCAGGCACCGTATTGGAAACGTCGGACGCCCTTGCGGAGAAACCGCCATCCTTGTCGCAAACACCCATGTTTTGAGGTCCGCTCTTTCCCGAAGTGGAAGCTGCCACCTGCGCTGCAGCCTTTTTGGAAGTTCCCCGTCCTCATCAGTTGTTCGCGGCTCAAGCAAGGTAGCCATCTGTTCACTTAACCAGCGCTGACCGTCAATGCGTCCAACTGCGCCATCACCGCATCTTTTACTTTCTCAACGCTAATTGCGGTGGTCGCGTTTCGATCATACCCGCGCTTATAGAAAAACTTTTCCAACAAAGGAGAGACAATTTTTTCCTGCAACCCGTACCCGTATATTTCCCATGGACTGGTGCAGGTGAAAATGGAAACACAACGCACGCCGCTGCCCAGCGCCAGGTGCATGGGCAAACTATCGCCGGAAACGAGGCAGCGGTGCCCCTGCACGTCGGCCAGGTGCTCAAGCAAGGTGGGCCGGCTCTCCAGGATGTTTACCTTCAGGTCTTGCGCTTCCAGTTCCTTCTGCAACTCGTTGTAATAGGCCCATTTCTTAATTGGCCAGATCGGACCGGCAGTCGATGAGATCGCCACATCCCCCTGCAGTCCGGTCGGTTGTGGCAACGGCAAGTAGTACCTCTCACCGCAAAAGCCGAGACCCAGGCCGTCAAAGATCAACTCTTGATAAGTGCGCCGGTTGAGAAGCTTGAGTCGATCCGCTTCTTCTCGACCGTAGGCGCTAATCAAGCTTAAGTCGAACCAGCTGCGTGAATCTGGAGTATAAGTCGGCTCATCGTTGCCCTCTAAATATGCGCCAAAGAGTTGTCTGAACTTTAACTCCTCCAAAAACGAGCTTGTCTCTCGATCGTCCTCCAGGTTGATCACCAGATCGTAGGTGGTATCGGCGATGCGCTTGCGATTTTCCCATGAAACACAACGCAGTTCCCGATCGATGCCCTCGAGCAACGGTAGATTGTTTTCTGCCGTGATCCAGCTGACCAGTCCATCTAATCGCCTCAAGAGCGGCGTGGTCCGGACGACGTCGCCGGTCGCTCCAAGCTTAATAATCAACACTTTCATCGACGTACGAAGGCGCTCGCCGCGGCGAGTGCAAAGCTAAGGCTGACTCGCGCCACGCTGAGACTGAGACTCCAACCTCCGAAAGCGATCTTCTCTGCCTCGATCAAACACGCCGCCGACGTGTCATTGGTCACAACCCGGCCGCCAAGAGTATGAGGATTTTCGACGTTCATTGAAAATTCGATGATCCTGCCCTCTGACTTCCGACTTCTGATCCGGCAACGGACCGATTTGCCCGAACGAACTTCTGATCTCTGTTATTCGCCGCCATGACCTTGTTGAGAAGCTTATCTAAGGATATTGAAACTGCCTCTGGACCGTAGCTTTGCATTGCTGCCTCCGCCGCGGTGCGCTCATAGTCACGTTCGCGGATCACCCGCTGCAATGTCGCTGCAATCGTAGCCGGACTATTGTCGTCCATGTAGGTGATTCCACTTTCCAGCCCGGGCTCCAGGTTGCCCATGGGCGTCGTCACAACGTGAGCCCCGGCCGCGAGATACTCGATAATTTTAAAGGCGAAGACATTTCCGGGAGTTTGACTGACCACGTGCGGATTGATGCAGATCCTCGCCGAGCATAGCAGTCGAACCAATTCCTCCCGGCTAATCATCCCATGAAACATGATGCTCGGATCCCTGGCAGCCATCTTGTGTAGCTCTTCTGTCATTGTGCCGAAGCCGGTGATATGGAGTTCCCAGCGTGGGATCGCTGCGCTCTCCCATCCAGCTATGAGTTCGCTGACACCGTTCGACTCTACGTGTGTACCTGAGAAGACAACACAATTCCTCTTCTTTGCCTTCATGTCCTCACTAGTTTTCAAAACATCGTCTCCGACAACACCTCGTAGGAGGAGCTTGGGTATGTGCACTGGCAACTGCAACAGCAGATGCGGGGAGACAGCCATACATCCAGAAACGCTACTCAAGATCCTCTTGTATGCAGAACGATGGCATCTTGATACCCATCCGTCCTCCTCCGCTTCGCCAGAAACACTTACGAATACATCATCTTCGTACTGAAAAATAACCGGCAGACCAAGGTGTTTAATCGCATAACTAGCACAACTAATCTGTGTCGACCTGAGATTTAGAATAATTACCAGATCGAACGGACGTACCCGATGTCGCTTCTTAAGAAAACGCGCCGCCTGCCAGCCAGCCCAGAAACCATTGATTCGCCTAATAGGTAATGACGAGACATAATAAACCGGAATATCGGGGTGAGATAGCTCAGTCTCCCAAAACCCAGGGTAGAATCTCGCCCCAAGCTCGATGACCGCACCATCAGATATGATTTCGACCTCATGTCCGTTTGCCTGCAGCAACTGAGCAACCAGTTCGATCTTAATCCTATTAGATAGGCTAAGATTTCGGGCAATCGGGCGCCTCTGCTCAAGAGTCGACCCTTGGTAAGGCGTGACGTATGCTATCCTCATGAACGTTATTCCTGTGACAAAGGTGAAACGGAATGGCCGACCGTCTCCGAGCGAGCAGTGTGATCTCCCAGCTTGCGTGAGTAATACTGTTCCTTAATCCAGTCATAGGTATCCCGCAGCCCAATATCCAAAGTTGTGTTCGGCTCCCAATTAAAGACAGATTTTATGAACGTGTTATCACTATTTCGACCGGCCACACCGCGCGGAGCGCTAACATCATATTCGCGCTTCAATTTCACGCCACCGATCTTTTCAACCTTCGATACCAAATCGTCAATCAGCACGAGTTCGCTCGAACCAAGATTGATCGGTGTCGCGATCAGATCGTCACAATGCATGATCATATCGATCCCTTTCACACAATCGTCGATATACATAAAACTGCGCGCTTGGCGGCCATCGCCCCAGATCGAAATGCGAAGATCCTTTTTGTCAATTGCCTCGATGACTTTACGGCAAATAGCCGCTGGCGCTTTCTCTCGGCCACCATCCCAGGTGCCCCATGGGCCGTACACATTGTGAAAGCGAGCGATAAAGGTCTTCATTCCGCGTTCCGCCCAGTATTCCTGGCAAAACATTTCTGAGATAAGCTTTTCCCATCCATAACCGCGCTCAGCCATGGCAGGGTAAGCATCGGATTCCTTCAGCGCACGGGCATTGGTGTCTTCCTGCAGGAGAGTGCTGTAAGCGCAGGCTGAAGAAGAAAAGAAATATCTATCTGCGCCCGCTCGGTACGCTGCCTCGATCATATGAGTGTTGATCAGAATGCTACGCAGGCATTCGATGCGGAACCGTTCGATGAACCCCATGCCACCCATGTCCGCTGCGAGATTATAAATTTCCGCCGCGTCCTCACAAACGAGCTTACAATTTTCCTCCCTGCTGCAATCAAGGCAAAGATTTTCGGCCTCTGGCACGCGCAAGTACCATTCGCAAATTGGTTTCTTATCCACCGCCCGGATTCGTGTAAAACCTTTGTCGCTGAAATATTTCACCAAATTCCCACCAATAAAGCCACCTGCACCGGTTATGACGATAAGTTTGTCTTTGCTCATAGAGTCTTTCCGCTTTCTATTCAGAAGTTAGAGGTCAGTCTCCGGCCCATAAGGGCCTGCCCTAGCGGAAGGAGCAGTGTTCTGTAAAACTGTTGAACCGTAAACCGGATCAGTGAGGAGTCTCTTGCGTGCCAAAGCGGCTTCGGCGGCCGCGCGAGGTCAGTGTCCCAAGACATTCGAATAAACTGACGTCGTAATCTTAGTCACCTCATTCCACGAATTACGTTCGTTGGCGTAAGCCTTGATCTTCGGTCGCCATCTGTCGAGTCCGCTAAATAATTCAGTTGTGAAATACCGCCAGATTGTCTTGGCCAGATCGGATGAATCCTGCGGCTTGAACACAAAACCTGTTTGACCTTCAATGATTTCATCTTTCAAGGTCCCCACATCTGCGGCGATGGCAGGCAATCCAAAGCTATAGCCCAGGAAAAGCACGCCGCTCTGAAAGACGCGGGTGTACGGCAGAATCAGTACGTCGGCCGCTTTGAAGAATAATTCCGTCTCTTCGTCTGGAATGTACTCAATCCTTTGAATGATTCGATCACCGATATCGTTGCGTACGATCCCCTCCTGAATCTGCTTCCAGTAACCCTCGGATCCTTTGGGTCTCCCTACGATAATCAGTCGGTAACTTCGATCTTTATTTAAGAGCTCCGTGAAGGCGGAGACCAAGTATTCGAGTCCTTTGTAAGGCGCGATGTTCCCAAAAAAGAGGAGGGTTTTATCGCTATCGGCTATGCCTAGCATTCGCTTCGCCTCGCCACTCGTCAGGTCGGTCTTCGGAACCGTATTGTTAATTCCAAAAGGGATGACGCTAACCTTGTCTACAGTAACGGCGAAGTCACTGACAAGTTCACTTTTCATTCTTTCGGTGTGGACAAAAATGTGACAGCACAAATTGTACTGAATCCTAAGCGAAAAGCGGTTCAAGAATGAATCGTTCAAGTCCCGCTTGCCGGCATTCACATTGTGGACGGTCAATGTGATTTTCTTTCCAAGCATTCTGTAATAAAGCATCAAGAGCGTACGGTCGAAGACCTCGAACTTATTGTTCCATAAAATATGGAAGAGTTTCGGTCTTGCCGTTGCTGCATAAAAAACAAGCTTCCCATAATAGCTCAAGACCCGTAGCACCTTCGCTAAGAGACGTGCTTCTGAAGATTGGTCTCCTCGCAGATTAAGAAAATTTACTTGGCTATCGCCGAGCAGCTCCGGCACCCTCAAATCGTCGCTTCCAATGAAATCAAGCGATATGCCTGCCGACGTAAGTGCGGCTGCCATGCCAAGGGCGTAGGGCTTGTCCCCGCCGCCGGTGAGAAGGGCGATTCGGGGGGTTGAGGGATGGCTGTCGGCCTCGGGCCCAGATGGGTCTAGGCCGGCTCGCGCGGACCGTGCAGCCGAAGAACGACTGAAGCCAGAAGACGAACCCGCCACTCTCTGATGGTTCGAAGGAGATTGGAGGTCACCAACTTCCATAGTAGGTCTGGCTAGTGTATTCATCGATGAGTATCGATGACTCTAGAACTAACAATCGGACGTGGCATATGTCTAATTCAGCTCAATCAGTTTTCGTTGAATGAATTCGAGGGTCAAAATCTTGTGTATCTCAAACGCATAGTTTCGCTGCCCAGTGCTATGAGCTCTGAGCATCGCTTCCACAGAATTCGCACGAAGGTAGGGTCTAGTGCGCGCGCCCGAGTCAAGAAGCATTTCTTTTAACCATCGCGACAGCTCGTCCCGGTACCAGATACGGAAGTGATGGAATTTGTGCCTGCCGACAAACAATCTTTCGAGACGAAGGGGCGCAAAGGCATGGTCGAGCCTGGCCAACCATTGGGGCATGCGATAGTCGTAGGCGTATTCTGCTTTAAAGGTGAACTCTTGGTACCAATGCAGCGCCCGATTAACACCGGGAACTGATCGAAAGACGAGACCGCGATCTGTTCCAATCTTTCCTAATGCTGGATTTCCATCAGCAATGAGCCGAAGCGCCGGCCCGTTGTGTAACAGCTTTGCCGGCGTTTGATATGCCAGCGCAACCAGATCGTTATCAAAATAAGGCGTTCGATATGTGACTTGCGATCGTTCTACGGTAAATTTGCTCGCCATATACCACGGCGCCTGCTTAAAGGAAGTGAAAGAAAGCCTGTGGCCTTGCAGCTCCCCGGCGTAGGTCTTGGCAGCATCCCGAAAGGAGCTCTCCAAGTCCGGATCGAAAAGGCCTTGTTGAGGAGGATCTGGTTTAAACATTACAAGTCGCCTCAAGATTTCGCCACCGCAGACACCGCTAAGCCGGACCGGGGCGATCTGGCGGGCAAGCCTTTGGACGTACAGGTCGATCGACCCGGTTATGTCCACGGTGCCGTCGCTAATATAAACCGCTTTCTCGGCCAAGTCGTGAAACTGCGACAAGAACTCGGCGGCCACGAGAATCGTGTTGTGAGGCTGCCGGCAAACTCTCGCGGTGCGCCGCGCAATCTTCACGTCTGCGCAATCACGGTATTTACCGCCCCACGTATAGCACGGAAGTGTGCCCGGGAGACGAGGCGCCCAGGCCAGGATCATCCGGCTATCCACTCCGCCGGTCAAGGATAACCCGACGGACTGTTTCCCATGGAAATACTTGGGAAGAACCCGTGTCCAGGTTTCTTTCAATTTCTCGTAAAAGTCACCTTCGCTTAGCTCTGGCTGACTTTCCCACGCTTCCTGCTTAAAGTAAGCTTTTTTCTTCACTGGTTCTCCCCGGGAGAACACCCATGAGGAACCTGCCGGAAGCAGCGAGATCCCGGAGAAAAGGCTTCTATTTTCCAGAACGGCCTCGCAACTGACAAGCTCGCCCAAACTACGCAGATTAAGTTGCCGAGTGCGAGGCAGAATTTTAAGAAGGGCCTTCGCTTCAGAAGAAAAATAAAATCCGCTCGCGTCTTCGTGATAAAAAATTCGATTTACTCCATACCGGTCGTTAAACAGAACAACTTTCTGCTCACGAAGGTCCAGTAACACACCGCTAAACCAGCCGTTGAGTTCCTCCAAGAACTCGCAACCCATCTCTTCGTACAGGTGGACGAGATAACCTGCGTCATCTGAGCCAAGGTCGTGCCCACGCGTTCCAAGCGCGCCGATGTCAGTTTGGTCGGTGAAATCTTCGCCGGAAAAGAGAAGGCAGATATCTTTCTTTTCATTCCAGATAGGAAGACAATCTCCGAAAGCCCCCTTGTGGCAGGCCCATCCGCTCCAGAGACCGAGCTCCTCATTGCCAAGGGTGCCATTCGTATAAAACGGCTCATGCATTAGGCAATTAACCATGGACTTCACCAGAGCATCATACTGCTCCGATGGCCTTTGACTGATTATTCCAACGATGCCAGGCATTTGAAGTTAACGGTTGATGGTTGATTGTTGAGAGAGAAGG
>DASQYT010000346.1:0-12108 GCA_035639075.1 Candidatus Elarobacter sp. | reverse complement strand
GGATGAATGAGAACGGAAATATAGCGCAAGAAGCGGAGGTTCCACGGAATGTATTCCGGGAACCACAGCACGACGCCGCTGGCAAGCAGCGCCACGGCGCTCCAGAAAAATCCCCAAAAGAGGAATTTTTGTCCCGCGTTGTAGCGTCCCGCAGGCGGCATCTTGTCGTCCTGATTGGTGCTGTAATAGCGGACCGCTTTCCACCAAGCTTTGTCCACGTCAGTGTGTTTCATCTGCGGCGCCCACATGACGTACATGTTCCATACCGCTGCGAAAAAGATAAGGCCGGCCCAAGGATGGAGCATGCGCGAAACCGGCGCTCCGCCCAAAATTACCGCGACCCAGAAGAGCCACGGTGACCAAAATGCGAGGCCAGTCATTAATAGATAGATGTACGCGACCGCCGCGACCCAGTGCGTCAGTCTCTCTTTCAGCGTGTACCGGAGGACGTGACCGTGAGGAATAATTTGTTCGGACGAGCTCACGGTTTTTCTCCTGGATTGATGTCCTCATCTTCGCGCGCCTTCGGACCGAAACGCAGGTAGTGAACAAAAAGGCCGATCAATCCGCCGACCATGGCAACGTTGCCGAGCCACTTCAGCGGGCCTTTCCACAATTTTACTGTCCACGGAATGTGCGGATCTTTCGGAAGGCCGCCATAAATCTCCGGCTTGCTGGCGTCGTGTAAAACATAAATGACACCGGTGCCGCCAACGCCTGGCGGATCGTAGACGCCAGCGTTCGGGAAATTCGAATGCTCGCGAAGCTGCTTCGCGCGCTTGCCGGCGAGGTCCAGCATGTCGTCCTTGGTGCCGAAGTGCAGGCAACCCGTCGGGCAGGACTTGATGCACGCCGGCTCGAGCCCTTCGCTCACGCGATCCGTGCAAAGCGTGCACTTGAAAACGCGATGCGTCTTCGGGTTCATCTTCGGAATGTCAAACGGGCATCCGGTGATGCAATAGCCGCAGCCGATGCAATTGGCCTGCTGGAAATCGACGATGCCGTTGGTGTACTGGACGATGGCGCCGTCCGCGGGACAAGCCGCCAGGCAGCCGGGCTCGGCGCAGTGCATGCACTGGTTCTTGCGCATGAGCCACATCAGCGAGCCGTCTTCTTCGCGAACATGCTCGTTGAAGAGGATGAGGTTCCAGTAATTCCAACGCGTTTCCGGCATCGTCTGATAAGTGTTGTCGAAAACCGTTTCGCCGAATGGAAGGTCGTTCCACTCCATGCAGGCCACTTCGCAGGCCTTGCAGCCGATGCAGGTCGTAGTGTCAATGAGCTTGCAGACGGTGTATTCGCGCTGGGTGTCTTCGCCGGGAACGCTTCCGGCGTGGCCGGAAATTTTTTGAACGCGTAGTGTGGCTTGGCTCATGGCATCCCCTACGCTCTCTCGACCTTTACGAGAAAACCTTTGAATTCCGGCGTGTAAGCGTTGGGATCGACGACGGTCGGCGAAAGCAGGTTCGCGGCAGTCTTCTCCGTCTTGCCTTCGTCTTCGGCAATACCCCGATAGCCCCAGTGAATGGGGATGCCGATCTGAAAGGTTTCCTTGCCATCGATCATCATTCGTTTAATCCGTTTGGTGACCATGGCTTTAGCTCGATACTCGCCGCGCGCGCTCGTGACCTTTAGCATTTCGCCGCCACGAAGTCCCATTTTATCGGCGAGCTCCGCAGGCACTTCGATGAACGGCTCAGGGACAAGCTGCACGTTCATGGGATTGTTTTTGGTCCAGTAGTGATAATGCTCGGTCAGGCGGTAGGTCGTGCAGACGATGTTGTAATCCTTGGCGGTGCCGTACTTATCGGCGTCGGTTTTGAATTTCTTCACAATTGGATTGTTCGAATGCGCCGGGTGCAGCGGATTCTCCACGGGACTTTCAATTGGCTCATAGTGCTCGGGGAACGGACCGTCGGCCACCGCTCCGAGCGGAACGAAGAGTCTACCCACTCCTTCGGGGTTCATGATGAATGGACCCATGTGGTCAATTGGCTTGGAGTCGGCTTTGAAATCCGGCACGTCGTTGCCGGCCCACTTCTGCGTCGCTTCGTTCCACCACACTTGTTTGCGCGAGGGGTCCCAAGGCTTACCTTCAAGGTCGCAGGACGCCCGGTTGTACATGACGCGGCGGTTGGCCGGCCAGGAAAACGCCCAATTCGGATAGATGCCGAGGCCGGAAGGATCTTCGGTGCCACGGCGAGCCATCATGTTTCCGGCTTCTGTGAACGAACCCGAGTACAGCCAGTTGCCGCAGGCCGTCGTGCCATCCTCTTTCAGCCACGCATAGCCGGGGAGTTGCTGTCCCGCTTTGACCTGTTGCTTTGTGACGGGATCTTCCAAATCCGCCAGCGCCTTGCCATTGATTTCCTTGGCCACCTCGGCCAGTGAAGGATTTAGCGAGTTGGTGTAGCTCCAAGTCGCATGCAAAATCGCCTGGGGAAACTTCCCGCCTTCCTTCAGGTACAGTTCGCGCACTTTCAAGAAGATGCGCGCAAGGACTTCTTGGTCCAGTTTTGCTTCTCCCGGGGGAGGCAAGGCAGCATTTTTCCATTGCAGCCAGCGCGCGGAATTGACGAAGGCGCCGTCTTTTTCGGCAAAGCCCGCGCATGGCAGGCGGTAGACCGTGGTCTGGATCTTCTTCATCTCGCCTTGCGAGATGCCAGGAGACTTCCAGAATTCGCTGGTTTCGTCGGGGTAAATTTCTCCGACCACCAGCCAATCGGCTTTCTTCAGGGCTTCGATATTCTTGTTCGAATCGGGGCCAATGGCCACGCCGTTCATGCCGAACGCGAACAGCCCCTTGACGTTGCCGCGGTACATGTCGTCCCAGATGTAGGCCCAGGAGTAGTTGCGGTCGACCTTGGGTAGATAATGGAAAGCCCAGTCTGTCTGTTTGGTAGCCGCATCGCCATACATGGCTTTCATAAAGCTGACGGCAAATTTTGGAGTGTTCGACCAGTAGTTCCACGAATCCCAGATGTGCGGTTTCGAAGATTTGGGAGTGATGCGCTCCAAATAAGTTTTGAAGTCGGTGTCGATGGGCACGGGAACTTTAAGATAGCCGGGAAGTATTTCGAAAATTCCCGCCATATCCGTGGCGCCCTGAATGTTGGAGTGGCCGCGCAGCGCGTTCACGCCGCCGCCCGAGCGTCCGACGTTGCCAAGCAAAAGTTGCAGCATCGCTGCCGTGCGAATCGTTTGGGTGCCGGAAGTGTGCTGCGTCCACCCCACGGCGTAAATAATCGTGGCGACTTTTTTCATGTCGCCGTCTTTGCGCACGGACGTGAAAAGGTCGGCGACTTTCTCAAACTGGGCTTTCGGAACCCCCGTGATGCGCTCGACCATTTCCGGGGTGTATCGCGAGTACTGCTTGCGCAACAGTTGGAAGACGCAGTTCGGATGTTGCAGCGTCAGATCGTAGGCCACATTCTCGGGGAGATGCGGTGGCAGGGGCTTGCCGGCAGCCGCGCCTTTGTTTTCCTTCGGCGGCGGATCGCCTTTTGTCCTTGCAGCTTTGCCGCTCAGGTCACCGCCCTCCTGGTAATTCCAGGTGGTCTTGTCGTAGGTTTGCGTCGCCGCATCGAAGCCGGAATAGAGCCCGTCCTCAGGTAGCTTGAATCCTTCCTTGATGACAAATGCGGCGTTTGTGTAGTTGAGCAGGTAGTCTTTGGCGATGCGATTGTTTTCGATGGCATAGTGAATGAGGCCGCCGAGGAAGGCAATATCCGCGCCCGCGCGAATCTGGCAGAACAAATCGGCAACGGAAGCCGTCCGCGTGAAGCGCGGATCCACCACGATCAGTTTGGCGTTACGTGTGCGCTTGGCTTCCACCGCCCACTTGAAGCCGCAGGGATGATTTTCGGCTGGATTCCCGCCCATGATCAACATCATGTCGGTGTTCTTGATGTCGATCCATCCATTGGTCATTGCGCCCCGGCCGAACGTTGGTCCCAAACTTGAGACCGTGGGGCCGTGTCAAACCCTGGCCTGGTTTTCCAAGTGCACGACCCCCAAGGCGCGCATGGTTTTTACGACGAGGTAATTGAATTCGTTGGTGTCGGTGCAACCGCCGGAAAAAGCGACGGATTCGAGGCGATTGACGGTGTGACCCGCGGCGTCTTTCTCAATAAAGGTATCGTCGCGGGTCTTCTTGACTTTCTGCGCAATTTCGCTGATGGCGTCGTCCCACGAAATGTCTTCCCAATCCGTTCCCCCGGGGCGCCGCACTTGGGGCTTCAGCAAACGCCGCTCGTTCAAGATGTCTTGTTCGAGCGAAGCTCCCTTGGGGCAAAGCGTCCCGCGATTGATGGGATGGTCCGGGTCGCCTTCCACGTGCACCACTTGCGGGGTCACGTTTTTCGCGCGGTCGCCGATGGTGTAGATGATGACGCCGCAGCTCACAGAGCAATAAGGGCAGGTCGAGCGAGTCTCGCTCGCACGCGCGATCTTCAGCGTGCGGAGTTGCGCAAAGGCGGGCTTCAAATCGAACCCAAAGACGGCGGCTGCAGCTCCGCCAACGGTCGTTATTTTAAAGAAATCACGGCGGGTAGGGTTCATGCTGAGCCCTCACCTGCGGGAGAATAAGGTAGGGAAGTCCCCGCAGAACCTCCTTAATATGACTTGCCAGCCAGTGTGTCAAGGATGATTTTGAAAAAACGGGAACGGCGCTGTAACTGCAAGATTGTTAGTACCAAGAGGCCAGCGAATCGCATCTCAAGTGAATTCGTCGATCTCGTTTGGTCTGCCAGATACCGTGGGAATTCGGATGAGCAACGCTCGTCGGCAATTCAGCGCGCCCTTTGGTCGATCTCCCAGTTCGCATCGAGACGAATAAGTCAAATATTTGCCAACACTTAAGGAACGCACAAAAAAATACGAAGCCTTGTCGATTTCGCGGCTCCTTGTTCGACGTATCAGCAGAAGGAGATGCAGCCAAGAAGAGAGAAGGACTTCCGGAGGGCGACTGACTCACGCAAAACCCGCCGTCCGAGATAGAATAGATGTGACCCCTATACCGCCTCCAACATCTGTTATTTTCAGACGGTGGAATTCGTAGGTAAGGGTGAATGTTCCCAACCAGGAGGGAAACCGGGCGCTGATGGCTAGTCCAGAAATTTCTGCAAAACCTGACCTTGGCACACTGCGCATCCATGATGGCCAGCGGAGCCAGTCGAAGATGGGCAAGCGCATCTTCTATGCGTCGATCCCCGTACTCATTTTCGCAGGCATTGTCGGGGCCGCTTATGCCTTTCGGAGCCAAAAGCCCATCGTTGAGGTTGCCGCCGCGGCGAAAGCGGACCCCGGCGGCCGACAGACGCTGTTGAACGCCAGCGGCTATGTGACGCCGCGGCGGCGGGCCACCATTGCCGCGAAAATAACCGGTCGTGTGACCGGCGTTTTCTTCGACGAAGGAACCCGCGTCGCGCAAGGCCAGTTGTTGGCGACGCTCGATGATTCCGATGCCAAACGTGCTCTCGACTCCGCCAAAGCCGATCGCGACGCCTCGCGCGCCGCTATAGCCGACTTGGAAGTGCAGCTCAAGAACGCGCAAATTGCGCTGCACCGCGCGGAACAACTGCAAAAGGCCGGTGTCCAGACGCAAGAAGCTCTGGACAACGCCACAACCAACGCCGACAGCTTGAAAGCGAAAATCGAGTTGGCCAAGCAACAGGTAGCTGCCGCCGAATCCCGAATTGCGGTCGCCCAGCAGGCGGTGGACAATTGCACGATTCGCGCTCCGTTCTCCGGCATTGTGGTTTCCAAGGACGCACAGGTCGGCGAAATGGTGTCGCCCATTTCCGCGGGCGGGGGCTTCACGCGTACAGGCATTGCCACCATCGTGGACATGCATTCGAACGAATTCGAAGTCGACGTCAACGAATCGTATATTGCCCGCGTTGAACCAGGACAAGACGTGAAAGCTGTTCTCGATGCTTATCCGGACCGGGATATTCCGTCAAAGGTTCGCACGGTGATTCCCTCGGCGGACCGCCAAAAGGCGACCGTCAAAGTGCGAATCTCGATCCCTAATCTGGAAAAATACAATTTTATTCTTCCAGACATGGGAGTGAAGGTGAGTTTCGAAGGCCCCCCGCAAGCAGCACCTGCAAAGGGACCCGAAGCCTTGTCCTACGTTCCGAAGGGCGCGATTCGAACGGATGGCGGCACTTCCTTTGTCTTTCTCGTAAAGGACGGAAAAGTCGAACGGCGCGCGGTCAACGTTGGGTTGGATCGGGGCACGGACGTGGCGATCCTGGCAGGCGTAACTCCCGGCGATTCGCTGGTAGTGAAAGGCCCCGAGAATTTGCGTAACGGCGATAAAGTCGAAATCCGGCAATAGGAGCAGAGAATGATCCGAGTCGATGGTCGCGGTGGTTCTTCGAGTCTCATCCAAGTGCGCGGTTTAAATAAGACCTACAGCCGCGGCGGCGAGCAAATCCAGGTATTGCAAGGACTCAATCTCGATGTAGACAAGGGCGACTTCGTCGCTTTCATGGGCCCGAGCGGCTCGGGCAAGACTACGCTACTCAATCTCCTCGGCGGCCTGGACGTACCCTCTGCGGGCAGCATCACCGTGGACGGAGACGAAATCACGCATATGTCTGCCAGCAAACTGACGCACTGGCGGGCCCGCCACGTCGGCTTTATCTTTCAAATGTACAACCTCATCCCTGTGTTGACGGCTTTCCAGAATGTGGAGTTGCCCCTGCTCTTGACCAAGCTTTCCAAGTCCGAACGCCGCAAGCACGTGGAAACCGCACTGGGAGTCGTCGGCCTCTCCGACCGTATGAACCACTACCCGCGGCAGCTTTCCGGCGGGCAGGAACAGCGCGTAACGATTGCTCGCGCCATCGTCTCCGATCCGACTTTCCTTCTATGCGACGAGCCCACCGGAGACCTGGACCGCAAGAGCGCGGACGAAATCATGGCGCTGATTGATGAGCTGGTCGGCAAGTACAACAAGACCATCCTGATGGTGACGCACGACCCGGTGGTGGCCGGGCGAGCGCACACGACACTCCATCTGGAAAAAGGCGTGCTCATCGAAGGCGGAAAATCCAGGCAGCCGGTAATGGCCGGAGGTGCAGCATGAAATACAGCCGACTCATCTTCGCCAATCTTTTTCGCAAGAAAGCCCGCCTCATTCTGACCATCGGCTCGTTTGCGGTAGCCCTGTTCCTTTTCACCTTCCTGGCAGTCGTGAAGAACGCCTTCAGTCGCGGCACGGAACTCGCCGGCGCAGACCGGCTAGTGATTATCAACCGGGCGGGGCTCATTCAGACCATTCCGCTCGCGTATCGCGACAAGATTCTGGCCATTCAAGGCGTCAAGGCACTTACGCACAATAATTGGTTCGGCGGCGTTTATCAGGATGAGAAGAACTTCTTCCCGCAGTTTGTCATCGACCCCGAAAATCAGCGTCAGGTCATGACGGAGATGAAGGTTCCCGACGACCAGTGGAAGAACTTCGTAAATGATCGTCAGGGCGCAGTCGTGGGGGCTGGACTTGCGAAACGGTTTGGCTGGAAGATAGGCGACCGCATTCCCCTAAAAAATGCGCTCTACGGCCCCACCAAAACGTGGGAATTCAACCTGGATGGCATTTACAAAAACGACCACCCGGGCGGTGATGAGAGTCAGTTCTGGTTGCAATGGAAATACTTTGACGAAAACATTCCTTCGGTTATCAAAGGTTCCATCGGATGGTATGTGCTGAAGCTCGACAACCCAGACGACGCCGTGCGCGTGGCCAAAGCCATTGACACGGAGTTTGCGAACTCATCCACGGAAACCAAGACTGAGACGGAATCGGCCTTCCAAGCGGGTTTTGCCAAGCAACTTGGAAACATCGAGTTCCTGATCCTGACTATCGGCGGCGTGGTCTTTTTCACGTTGCTGTTGGTCACGGGCAACACCATGGCAATTTCGGTCAGGGAACGAACCAGCGAGCTGGCGGTGCTGAAGGCGATTGGATTCACGGACCGCTTCGTGCTCTTTTTTGTGCTGGCGGAATCACTGGTGATTGCCTTGATCGGGGGACTGATCGGATTGGGCTTGGCGATACTGGCGATTCCGGCTGTGGGCGCCGCGCTCAATGGCCTGATGCCCCCATTGCTTCTGTCTGCCGTCATGTTGTCGATTGGGCTGGGATTTGCGCTGCTGGTCGGAGCTGCCAGCGGATTGCTGCCGGGTCTCGGCGCCATGCGCTTGCGCGTGGTTGACGCGTTGAGGAGGGTCTGAAGTGGCCATTCCGGTCGTTTACAATTTGCGAAGCGTCAAAGCACGCTGGACTTCGGCCATCGTTGCAGTTCTCGGAATTGCCGGTACCGTGGGCGTCTTCGTGGCGATGTTGTCTCTCGCTCGCGGATTCAAGGCGACGCTGGTTTCTTCCGGCTCCGAAGACAACGCCATAATCATGCGCGCCGGGGCGACATCGGAAATGACCGGAGGCGTGGGCATCGATACAGTGAAAATTGTTCAAGACGCGCCGGGAATCGCGCGAGGCGCGGACGGGCCTTTGGTGACCGCTGAGGTTGTGATGGTGGCTCCGATTCCGCTGAAATCGACGGGGACGGACGCCAACGTACAGCTTCGAGGTGTTTCCAAGAATGTTCTGGAGATTCGCAACAAAGTCAAAATCGTGGAAGGCCGGATGTTCCAGCCCGGCCTTACCGAAATCGTCGCCGGAAAGAATGCGAACGTCTCCTACGAAGGACTCACGGTCGGCAATACCATCAGCCTCGGGAGTCTGAAATGGAAAGTTGTGGGAGTGTTCGACGCAGGGGGAAGCGCGTTTGATTCCGAGATCTGGGCGGATGGGCACCTGCTTGGGCCCGCTTATAACCGGCCCGACACTTTTTTTCAGTCGGTTACGGTGCACTTGACGTCCCCGGATTCACTGCAACAGCTCAAAGACTCAGTCACCTTGGATCCGCGGCTGAATGTGGATGTTTCGCGCGAGATTGACTACTACTCGAAGCAGTCGACGAGGCTGACTACTCTCATCACCGTGCTGGGAGGACTGGTTGCCGGCATTATGGCGATTGGCGCAGTTTTTGGCGCGCTGAACACCATGTACTCCGCGGTTTCCGAACGCGGCCGGGAGATCGCCACGATGCGCGCGCTGGGGTTCGGTGGTCCATCTGTCGTTTTTTCGTTCGTGATTGAGGCGCTTTTGATTTCGTTTGTCGGTGGGTTGATTGGTTGCATCGCCGTACTCCCGCTGAACGGGCTCACGACCGGCGCGATGAACCTGCAAACTTTTTCGCATTTGGCTTTTGCTTTCAAAATCACCACGGAACTGCTCATCAAAGGCGTCATCTTCGCACTGTTTATGGGAGTTCTGGGAGGCCTCGCCCCGGCCATTCGTGCCGCGAGCCTGCCCATTTCGCACGCTCTGCGCGAGCTGTAGCGAAGCTCGCGTCCGCCCAATCCCGCCGCGCTTGGGAAACCTGATCTCCCTTTCAGTGTCATTTTCGAAGCAGGGATTTACTCTTCCGCACGGTGTCCCTTGACGATCCGACGACAGCGCATCTAGCCTAGGTAGAGAGGTGGTGGACAGCAGCATGGGTGCTATGGCAAGACCGATCGCGGATAAGCGCCGCTGTGTATTCTGCGGCAAACACATTGCTGGCCATCTGACACAGTGCCCGTTTTGTCGCGAGGCGATTCCGCAAGTTCAACTCTCTCCCCGCACGGGACCGGATGGCCGTCATCAGATTCGCCGCGGACTTCTTTACATGCTTCTCGCCGGCGTCATCCATTATTTTGCCGCCGGTTACGCCGATCCCATTAAGATTCCACTGCCGGCTCCCATCCTTCCGCTGGTGACGCAATACGGCACGCCGCTGCTTTTTCTCGGTGGCTTGGGCCTGGCGTTTTACGGCGTCCTTCTCCGCATTAGACACTGACCCACAGCCGCCCGAATGACGAACCCCTCCGGATACAGAAGCGAACGCTGCTCAAGCCAGGGAACCTGTTCGAACGGCCAGCTTGACCGATTGGAGTAGTACCGGCTCATCAATAACACGCTCTTGCTCTCCGCTGTGGCTTACTTGGGGAGAGGCCGCTTCCCCCAGCCTTGTCCAAAGATTTTTCACTGAGGAGTCACTATGAAAAGATCGATCTTGGTTGTGGCAGTCCTGATTTTAAATGTTTCGATGTTCTCGACCGTAGGCGCGGAGCGCACAGCAGCGCAAGGCCCCGCGGGCGCGGGCGCATCCACCGCGGCGCAAGGAAGTTCGAAGTCGTCGGACTCGAAGAGCGGACATTCGCTTAACCCCATCAAGTGGGTCAAGAAAGATAAGGGTTCAAAGAATTCTGCGGATTCGAATGGCAGCCGGAGCGACGTCGAAAAGAAGCTGACGCCTAAGCTGCAGGCTCAGGGTGTCTTGCCGGCCAATGCGAACGCCACTGATGCGTGTGCGCCTTTCGTGGCGTTAAACGAGTGTCTTGCGGCACTACACGCCAGCCACAATCTGGGACTCGACTTCAATTGCTTGCGTTCCAGCCTGACGGGCGTGCTCACGAGCGCCGACGTTTCCGGCTGTAAGAGCGCCGGCGATAAAGCGCAGAGCTTGCATAAAGCGATTCATCTGCTGAATCCAGACTCCGACGCCAAGGGAGCAACCAAGAATGCCGAGCAGCAAGCCAAGGAAGATCTGAAGGATCTCGGCGCGTAAGACCAAGCCGTAGAAAGAATCGCAACGCGGCTAAATCGTTTTTCGACGAGAGTCGAGAAAAATCCGCGGAATCAAAAAAGGGCGAAAGCCGATGCATGTGGCTTCGCCCTTATTTTTTGAGCTAAAGAACTGTCCAGAAACGATGGCGGGCGAAGGCACTCCAACTTAGCCAGAGGCCGCGAATGCAGACGGAACAGAAACCGGTTTTGACGCAGCGGACGCAGCAGCGGAGGCAGAAGATGACGACGAAGCGGAATCTGGGACGTCGATGTCCGTGGTAGCAGCAGCGGCAGTGGCGCGGAAGCGAACGATGAGCAGCGTAAGGTCGTCGGCCTGGTGGGCGCCGCGCGCGAAGTTTTCGACAGCTTCAAGAACGCATTTTTGAAGCAATTCGAGGGGGCACTCGAGCTGGCCGGTGAGAAGTTCCTTTAGGCGCGTGATGCCGAACATTTGTTCGTCGGGATCCATGGCTTCCGTAACCCCGTCGCTGAAGAGAACGAGAGTGTCGCCGGGCTCAAGCTTCAGGCAAACGGCTGTGTACTCGGCTTCAGGAACCAGCCCGACCGGATAAGAGCCTTCGGTGAAAGCCTCTTCGGCGACGCCGCGGCGAATGAGAATGGGCGAAGGATGGCCGGCGTTGATAAATTCCAGATGGCCATCCTGATCAAGAGTGCCGAAGAACATGGTGGCGTAGCGGCCGACCTCCGAGTGATCGCAAAGGAAGCGGTTGACATGATTGAAGACGCTCGCTGGGTCAATGCCGAGAGTCATTCCTGAGAGCGCGCCCTGAAGCATGGTGGTGAGAATCGCAGCGCCGAGTCCCTTGCCGGAAACATCCGCGATGAGAAACGCGGTGCGGCCGTCGCTCAGCGGGAAAACATCGAAGTAATCTCCGCCGACGGCCAGGCAGGGAAGATTGAATCCGGTGACGGAGAGGTGCGGGTATTCGCGGAAATCGCGGGGCAGAAGCGCCTGCTGAATGTCGCGGGCGATGTTGATTTCCTGCTCGAGGCGCTGACGTTCACGCTCGCGCTCGACGAGGCGGGCATTGTCCAGAATGTTCGCAGCGTCGGCGGCCAGAGCATCCAGGATCTGGCGGTCGAGCTTGGAGAAGGCGGCGGGGCGGCGCGAGTCCAAGTAGAGAACGCCGAGGAGTTCTCCGCGCTTGATGTTGACCATCGATTCCTGAGTGTTTGCGCGTGCGATGGCAAAGAGGGGAATCACCACGACGGCCCGCAGACGCTGTGCTACAACGCTTTGGGCGGCCTGCAGATCCACGTCCGCTTGCGCCAGGTCTTCGGTGATCACCGGCGATTGCTGTTTAAGCGCAAGTTGGATGGCAGTCTTGCTGGGTGTCACGCTTTCCGGTGGTACGCGTAATGCGCCATTGCGCCGCGCGAGTTTTACTTTCAGCGCGTCCGTT
>DASQYT010000345.1:0-6371 GCA_035639075.1 Candidatus Elarobacter sp. | reverse complement strand
GCCCGGCCGTTACCCAACAATCAAAGCAAGCACGCACAGCAAGAATGATCCGGCAACTGCAAACCCTCGGTTATCGGATCGAACCGCCGAATCCTCAACCTAGCCAAGCACAAGCGCAGTGATTTTCGACCCTGTTGCATCCACGGATCACGAATCACAAATCACGCATCGCCGACCTGCACGGACCTCGTCGTGGTCACTTCGCGTCCAGCGACTGCAGCTTGGCATTCACAAGGAACGGATCATTGAACTCCGTCATTTCACCCCAACCCTTGCCGAGGACAGGAAGGAGGCGCGCCGAAAGCGGCTTGTGCCACTTCACGGCTAGACTCGCCATGTCTCCGATAATCAGCGAAAGGTGTTCCGCGCTAACGTCGCCAGGGAGCGGAACCGTGTCCAGCCCCGTGCCGCACACCGCGGAATAGCTCAGCAGCGCATCGATGGAAATGTGTCCTTCGCTCCAACGCTGCGCCAGCCGCGTATCTTCGAGGATCGGCAGCATCAAGCCGGTATATCCGGTTTGTTTTATCTTGATGTCTTTAACGGCCGACGTGATCGTCGCCGCTGCCGTCAGCGTTCCGCTCATGCCGACCGGTTGCGTCGTCAGATTTTCGATGGCCGCGCCGATGGAGACATCTCCGGACGGCGCCGGCGAAAGGTCGATTCCCATGTAGGTCCAGCCGGTTTCCTGATCGACGCGCCCCGCGTGCCCTTCCACGTCGAAAGCTATTGCCGCAAGCGAATCGATCAGCCGCTGCCTGGCCATGCCAAGGTCGCGCGAATCTTTGAACGCCGCGGCCACAAGGTTCGCCGATTCCAGCGCAATCGCGAATTGATGTCCGAAGCCGGTGTGATACGCGGCCGGAAAAAATGGCGTCAGCGGCGGCACCATCGCAATCGCCGCAAAACGAAAATTGCCCTGGCTGTGCTCCGTGGTTTCTTCCAGTTTTTTCATTACGCGCGCCGCCGCGCCCACCGCGTTCCAGCGAACGCCGTCCTCACCGGCCACCACGACGCTTCCATTCAGTTTTTTCGTGTTGCTCAGAATTTCGCCGAGCAGATCTGCTTGCGACTCGCTGTCTCCGGAGTGCAGCATCGCCGGACCGATCGACGCTGCGAAATTCTCCTTCACGGCCAGCGCGTCGTATTCCTTGAAAAACGCGACGGCCTGTTCTTTCGTCAGGCCTTTGGTGTATTCCGGAAACGGCTGCGTTGCGATGCGAATCGTCTGCACCTGGTACCCGCGCGATTCGAATGTCGTCTGCGCGCGCCGCAGCATTTTCAGCGCGTCCGCCACGTCTTGTTGGTATCGGGGCCGGTCCAGATTGATGAAGGCAGTGATCGCGCGAATCTTGGGATTCCCGAGCCTTGCAGAAGTTTTCTGCTGCGCCCGAACAACTCCGCAGTTGAAAATCAAAGCCAGCAACGTTGCAGCAGCGAAACAGCGGAGAAATCGAATCGAAACGACGAATTCTGGACGCATGGGACTATTGCTCCTGTAAATGCGCCCGCCACGGCGAGCACCTCATTAGCATACAAGATTCGCTACTGTCCCGGGTTGATGGGATTTTGGTCGAAGAACGGAGTGAACTTCGCGGGTCGCGTTCTGCTAATGGCTATCACAAATCACGAGACACCATCCACGAGTCACTTTCTGTCTTACACAAACGCGGCGATGCCGGTGATGCGCTCACCGATCACCAGCTTGTGAATGTCATTGGTGCCCTCGTAAGTGTAAACGCTCTCGAGGTTGTTCATGTGGCGCATGATGCAGTAATCGTCGACGATGCCGTTGGCGCCCAGAATGTCGCGGGCCTTGCGCGCCGTGTCCAGTGCAATCGCCACATTGTTCATTTTCAACATGGAAATGTGCGAAGGATCAACTTTGCCATTGTCTTTCAATCGGCCAACGTGCAATGCCAGCAATTGCCCTTTCACAATTTCCGTAATCATCCACGCCAGTTTTTCCTGCACCAGTTGGTGCGAAGCGATAGGCTTGTTCGCAAATTGTTTTCTCGTTTTTGCATACTGCAGCGCCGTGTCGTAGCACGCCATCGCCGCTCCCAGAGCGCCCCATCCGATTCCATAGCGCGCCTGGTTCAGGCAACTCAGCGGCCCCTTCAGGCCGACAACGCCGGGCAGAAGATTCTCTTCCGGAATTTCGCAATCTGTAAAAGCCAATCCGGAGGTCACGGAAGCGCGCAGCGACCATTTTCCGTGCACGTCCCAAGCCTTGAATCCCGGCGTGCCTTTTTCCACGAGAAATCCGCGAACTTTGTCGTCTTCCGCTTTGGCCCAGACCACGGCCACGTCCGCGATCGACCCGCTAGTAATCCACATTTTTTCGCCGTTGAGTATGTACTTGCGACCCTTCTTTACGGCGCGCGTCAGCATTCCGCCGGGATTCGAACCGAATTGCGGCTCCGTCAAACCAAAACACCCGATCGCTTTGCCCTGCTGCAAAAGCGGGAGCCATTTGTTTTTCTGCGCGTCGCTGCCATAGGAATAAATCGGATACATCACCAGCGCACCTTGCACGGAAACAAAACTGCGCAACCCGGAGTCGCCGCGCTCCAATTCCTGCGTCATCAATCCGTACGCGACGTTGGACATTCCCGCGCAGCCGTAACCGTGCAGGTTCGCGCCAAAAAACCCCAGCTCTCCGAGCTGCGGAATCAAATGTTTCGGGAACGTCGCTTCGCGGCTGTGCTTTTCGATGATGGGAATGATTTCGTTTTCGACGAATTGGCGCGCCGTCTGCCGCACCAGTTTTTCCTCGTCGTTCAGTTGCGAATCAAAATCGATGTAATCGACTCCGGCATATCCAGCCATACCGCTCTCCTCGTTTCTGACAGCCCGCAAAGCGGGCAACGCGCGCACAGATGGATGGCGCTCACTGCTTCCGGCTACTCGTGAAAGGTTCCTCGGGAAATGATTTTGCCGCGGGCGCCGTGCCCACGACGCGTTTCGCTGGGTCACGGCTCTTGCTCCCTGAGTATAGCAAGCCCTCGGACGCAGCAACAAACTGTGCGGTTGGTACCGGCGAACTCGATGAGCGGCAAGCCGAAAACTTGCGGGAGTTGAGAAACTCAGTTCTAAAGGCTGGATAATCGACGCATTCTAACATCCGAAAGATCTCGCGGACGCGTCAGATCCTTCAGACGTCCCATAACATAGAGCTGAATTGCATTGTGATGTTCCGGCGCGAGGCCGATGAATGCAACGGCAACTCGTTCAGTCCCCTCCTTGCGTACGATTCGGGCAAGGGGGTTTAGCGAGGCGCGGACTTCTGGGATCTTGAACTCCACGGTAACTTCCCGCCCTACCTCAATGTCGACTGAGGGCTGCAGCAGCATTCCGCTCTCGCTGATATTCATACTGCGTAGGGGAAACTGCTTTTCACCATACGCGCAGATGACTTCCGTAAAGAGCGGTAAACGGGCCGCGAGCCTTCTGCCTTGCCAACCGGGGGAGTCCATGGCAGCGAGCATTGGACGGAGGCGAGCCGCGGTAACGGGCTTGGTCAGAACGAAGTCGGCGCCTTCGCCGAAAGCCTTCCGCACGTTCTCAACGTCGTCCGAAGAGCTGAGCATGACAATGGTAGCCTCGCGGTTGGGCTGCGAGTTGCGGATTCGGCGAGCTAGTTCAAGTCCGTCCAATTGAGGCACGTGCATGCCCACAAAGGTCAGATCAAACCGCTGTTGCTCCGCACGTTGGCCGGCTTCCTGGCTGTCGTCAAACGTCAGAACCGTGTGACCCAGGGGGGTGGCCAGAGACCTGATGAGTTTGAGGCTCAGTGGCTCGTCATCGACAACCATGATCTTGAGTGACATGAGTTTCCCTCGGCGCTTGGCTCTTCATCTAGGCGTGATCCCAAAGCCGATTCCTTAGACTTGAGGATACGCCTGAGGTGGTGCCAGGGGGTGAAGGACGAGCGGAGAGTTGTCTAAAGCGTGAAGGCCACGCAAACTTATGAGAACGTCGCCCTCATTTGACCCCGAAAGGACGGGCAGCTCGCTCAGACACTCCCTATGAATCAAACCAAGGCTGATGAGAACTGCAGAGACAGTTCGCATCCTTAACAAGGAAAACAAGGAAAAGTTCCGTCTTCTTAGGAAAAACTAAAGAAGATTGGACGTTCGATTACGAAAAGATTTCGGCCAATTGAAAAAGAACCTGTACGTTTGGCCACCCAACTTGTAACGTTTCTACCCAAGCCAGCCATTCGGTGGGCAGAGTTCTCGCGCCCAATTCATATAAGTGTATGAAATTAACTAGCTTAGCTTAGGGTCTGAGTTGGCAAAGAAAGTGCCGTTCTCTAGGTCGAAGTTGCTGGCTGCGCCCAGGAGATTCTTCGCAGAACGGGGCGCGCGAGGCCGCGAGACGAAGATGAAAAACTTTGGCAAACAGTACCGTGGGACGCATCTCCGAAGTCACGGCTTTAGCATGATCGAATTGCTGGCTGTCATGGCGGTGATTCTGGTCGTAAGTGCTATCAGCACGCCATCCTTTATGCACGCATACCAGTATTACCAGGTATCGAATGCCGCGTCCAGCATGGCGAATGTCATCAAATACACGCGATATGAAGCCATCCGCCGCAACACTCCGATAAATTGTGTGATTGGGCCGGCTCCAGTTGGAACCATTGCCTGGACGGATTCCAACGGAAACGGAGTTGCAGACAATGTGGAGCAGCAGCTGACCTTCACCACTACTGTCACGCTGCTTGCCCCCGGCGACCTTCCCGCGGGCGCAGTCCCGGGCCTAGTCCTCGCGGCAGGTGTCGGCCCGCTAATTCCACTTGGCAACACTGCTGCTGCGGTCCAGTTTGACCAGCGCGGCGCGGTGAACCCGCCGCCAGCGGGAGCTTTGGTCTCCTTTGTGGGCAACACCCTCGTGCCCGGGGCAGGTTACCGGGCCATTATTCTTCTACCTTCAGGGTCCATGCAGTTGTGGAAGCGCGACGCGGATGTCAACAATATTATTGGTACTTGGACCATCATTCACTAAGGGGAAATGAGAGAACCCATGCAAGCAATCACAGAAAGTCCCGGAAGCAAACAACGCGGATTTACTCTCATCGAGATGATGATCGCGATGGTGCTGATGACGGTGGGATTGTTGGCGGTTGCAAAGCTTGTGCCGTTTTCAATTCGTCTGAACACTGCCAATCGAGATGATTCGACGGCGTTGGTGCTGGCACAAAATGAGATGAACCAATTTATCGACGTGCCGCTGGCTACCACTGCGATTGTCGATGCGGCAGGGAACAATTGCACGCTCGGGAATGGGGCACTAAACGTGTTTGTGGGCAATCCCGTCGTCCCGTTCAATGGCAGGCAGGTGATCAATTTTGCGGGCGCCCAGGTGCCCGGCTACAGCTTCACGTGGTTTGATCCCAACGATCCAGCCCGAGTGAGTTATGACGTTCGATGGGCGTCCTACACGCGCGCAAACGGAGCCAGACGCTTTATTGTCGGCGTACGCCGGCTAGGGGGCAATTTTCCCCTTTTGCCCGTAAACCTAGACAGCATGGTGGAACGATGAAACCCACGGCCAAACAGATGAAGCAAACAGGATTCACACTCATCGAGATGATGGTTTCGGTTGCGATTTTTGTCATCCTCTCGGGAGCGATGTTCGGTCTCCTGGATCTTTCCCAGAAACGTAACCAAACGGAGGCGCAGCTCCTTGATACGTTCCAAGAGGCGCGCCTGGGCCTGGATCAGATCGTTCGCGAGGCCAGCGACTCCGGCTTTCCGCCGGCGAACCATTTTACCGTGTTGCCGGCCGTGGGTGGCTATGTGCAGAGCCCTGTCGCCTGGAGTCCCAACTATCCTTTAGTCGTATGCGCAGTTGGTGCTACGTGTACCACACCGGGCCCATTTGACGTGATTTTCGAAGAGGACTATGACGGAACGGGCGTGGTTCGTTGGGTGCGCTACCAGTTGCAGGGAACAACGCTGATGCGGGGGGTCACGCCCAAGGTGGCTGGTGATCCTAACGTTCCCACGCTAGCGGTCTTGGCTCCCTATATTCTGAACGTGATGAATAATGCCACGGCCGCCCAGATTGCCAGGATCAAAGTGAATTACCCAGGTATGTTTCCCGGTGGAAATGCGGTTCCCATTTTCAATTACGCGTATGATGCCCCGCTTGGGGCAGCGGGCTGCATATCCACGCTTTTTTCGCCCTGCAATATCCGCGACGTTGGAGTCACCCTAATCGTGCAGTCGCCTCAGAGGGACACTACCAACCAGCAACTGCGCCTGGTCGAGCTAAACGGCCGTGGCCGTCGCAGCAATCCAAACAAGTAAAAGGACGAGGAACCCCATGAAAACTTCCTACAAAATTCGCAAAACGCGCTC
>DASQYT010000344.1:0-2105 GCA_035639075.1 Candidatus Elarobacter sp. | reverse complement strand
CTGGCGACGGTGTCCATGGCCATTTCAGCCTCGCGAGTCAGCTTGGCGAGACCGAAATCGAGAACCTTTATTTGACTGCGTTGAGTGATGAAGATGTTGGCAGGCTTGATGTCACGATGAACGATGCCCTTGGCATGCGCGGGTTCGAGCGCCTCGGTGAGCTGAATGCTGATATCGAGCAAACGATCAAGTGGCAGCGGCGGACCGAGCAGCTTGTGATCAAGGCTTTGGCCTTCGAGCAATTCCATCGCGATGAAGGACTGCCCGTCCGAGTTTTCAACCGCGTAGATGGTACAAATATTCGGGTGATTCAGGGCAGAGGCGGCGCGGGCCTCGAACAGAAAGCGATCAAGCGCGGCGGAGTCACGGGCCACGTCAGAAGGAAGAAACTTAAGCGCGACACGCCGGCCTAGAGTGAGGTCCTGCGCTTCGTAAACCACACCCATTCCGCCGCTCCCGAGTTGGCCGGTGATGCGGTAATGCGAGATGGTTTGGCCAATCATTTATGTGTCTGGCGTGGCAGGGCGACTGCGAGCGTCCATGTTAGGACGGGCGGACAACACAGTCAAACCTCGTGGGAGCCGATGCTCGTGACGCTTCCGCCACGGCGTCGACAGATCGGAGTGCTGACCCGTGTGCACAGGCTGCGCTCAGGAGATAGACTTGTGGTCAGAAGTTTTTTGGGAGAGTTCAGGAATGCCACTCAAGATTGGAGACGCGGCGCCGGATTTTGAGCTGCCGGCAGTGGAAGGAGAGCGAGAATTTCGAGTGAGGCTCAGCGATTTTCGTGGCAAGCAGCACGTCGTTCTGGCATTTCATCCGCTGGACTGGACACCCACTTGAGCGTCGCAGTTGCCGGCGTTCGACTCCGCCCGGGAGAAGTTCGCCGCGCTCGATGCCCAGGTCCTGGACATAAGCGCAGATTCGATTCTCAGCCATATTGCGTGGCAGAAGAAAGATATCGGCACCATGCACTTTCCGCTGTGCTCGGACTTTTATCCGCATGGGGAGGTCACGCAGAAATACGGCATTCTACGGGAGGGTCCGCCGGTGCCTGGAATTTGCGAAAGGGCCGCCTTCATCATCGATAAGAACGGAATACTGGTGTGGGCGAAGGTGTATCCCCTGGATCAGACGCCGGATGTGGATGAGTTGCTGGGCGCGGTGAGGGAGATCGGGTTTAAGTAGGGGATCGAAGATCTCGCTGCTATTTGCGATCCAATTATGCGGCCTTCGCGGGAGCCACAAACAATGCCTTTCCCGCCCAGCGCAGAATTCGCCATCCCACGGCGGCTCCAATCAAAATGGTCGCGAGCCATAGAAGGACAGTTGGGAGATAGAAGAGAAACGAAGCCATCGCCGCAGCATAGTCGCCAATCCCGTCGAGTCCTTGTCTGGCTGCGAGCTTGAGTTGATACAACGGACGCCAGTAATTTTGTTCCCGTGCTGTATTGAATGATCGTGAGTACATCGAAAACTTGCGCGGAATTCCGGAATGAAACGATGTGGCTCAGGGAGTACGTTTTGCGAGAACCGGTCTCGTCCTGAGGCCACACTACAGGCGGGCGAGGGCGCCCGCCCCACACAATTAGATGTCCAAATTCTTCACATCCAGCGCATTGTCTTCGATGAATTTGCGGCGGGCTTCGACATCTTCGCCCATCAGGGTGGTGAAGATGGTTTCGCACTCGGCGATGTCTTCAAGCCTTACGGAGAGTAGTGTGCGGTGCTCGGGATCCATGGTGGTTTCCCAGAGCTGCTGGGCGGTCATTTCGCCCAGGCCTTTGTAGCGCTGCACGCTGAAATCTTTTTTGCCTTCAGCCAGAACGTAATCGAACAGCTCACGGGCAGAGGCCTTCTCGACAACCTCTGGTTCGGCAGAGCGTTTCTTGGGCACAGCTTTGGTGGTCTTCTTCTGGGCTTTTTCGATGTCCTCGCGCTCGGCGTCGCTGAGCTCTTCGCCATTGCCGCTTGCTGGAGTCGATTTCGCGATCGTCTCGACAACAAACGGCGGTTCGAGATATGGCTCGATCTGCTTAAATTTCGAAAGCAGTTGCCGGTATTCAGGTGTTGAGGCCAGCTCCCAGTTGATAAGGTGCTCGGCG
>DASQYT010000343.1:0-2415 GCA_035639075.1 Candidatus Elarobacter sp. | reverse complement strand
GCGCGGACGATCTGACATTTTCCGTTTCCAAGTTGTTTTTCGCGTACGGCCTGGGAAACGGAATGTATTTCCCGCTTTCCGCCGGCGCCCGGATGATGCTGAATCCGGAGCGCACCAGCGTGCCGCATGTGATTGACCTGGTGGCGCGTCACCGGCCGACTATTTTTTTCGCGGTGCCAACTTTTTATGCCGCAGTGTTGCGGGAAGCGGAGCGATCCGAACACGGCGTCGATTTTTCTTCGGTGCGCAAGTGTGTTTCTGCCGGCGAGACGCTGCCGGCTGAAATTTTCAACGCTTGGAAGCGGCGATTCGGAATTGAAATTCTCGACGGCATCGGCTCCACGGAAATGCTGCACATTTTCATTTCGAGCGTTCCCGGAAAATGCAAGCCGGGGAGTTGCGGTTTCCCCGTGCCAGGCTACGAAGTCAAAATTGTGGATGACGCGGGAGAACCGATGCGTGACGGCGAGATCGGGAATCTCTGGGTGCGTGGTGCGAGCGCGTTCTCGGAATACTGGCGGATTCCCGAACTTACCGCGCGCACGAAACGCGGTGATTGGGTGGTAACCGGCGACAAATTCTTTTGCGATTCCGAAGGTTACTACCACTATTGCGGGCGCGCGGACGACATGCTGAAAGTCGCGGGCATGTGGGTTTCTCCGATGGAAGTGGAGAACGCGCTGCTGGGACATCCAAACATTGCCGAAGCGGCCGTAGTCGGCGCGACCGACGAGCGGGGATTGTCGTATTCCGTTGCACACGTGGTGTTGCGTGGGAATGTGCAAGGCTCGGAAAAGCTGGCGACAGAAATTTGCGAGCACGTCAAAGCGCGACTCGTTTCGTACAAAGTGCCGAGAGAAGTGCGATTCTGCACGGAGCTGCCAAAAACCGTGACGGGAAAAATCCAGCGCTTCAAATTGCGCGGTAACTAAGGTCGTGGTCATTTAGAATCCCTTGCCGAACGCAGGCTTTCCATCAGAGGCAGATTTGGAATTAACAGGAAACTCTTCTTGTCTTCTTCGGAAATGGGGCAGAATTTGGCCTTGCCCTGCAATTCCGGATAGTCTTTGCATAATTGCTTGAAGATTTCCGGGAGGTGTTCCATGGCCATCTGCTGCCCGACCTGATTTAAATCGTTGAAGAGTGGGGCCATAGCCTCAGCGAAATGTTATCCGGCAGGCGTCTGGTAAAATTGGATCAGTCCCTTGATGTCGTCCTCGGAGAAATATTTCGCGTACGCGGCGAGAGTACGGTCCGTGAATTCCTGCGTATCCAGCAGTGCCATCAGATCCTTGACGTAGGCGTCTGCAATCTTTTCACGATTCGGAGTGCCCGGAAGAACTGCTTGCATCATAGGGCGCAATGAGTCGACCATTGCATTCGAGGTTTTAGCGGTCTGCTCTTTCAGGTGCATTACCTCAAAGAGGCGCAATATTTCCGCCTTCAATTGCGGATCAATGGGGAGCTGCGGCGCTAAGGGAGAAGCAGACTCCGTAGAAGTTCCGGGGCCTTCGTCGAGAGAGAAAATGACGTCAATAGTGGTGTCCACTTCAACGGGGTCACCATTCAATAGGGTCGGTTGATAGCGCCATTGCCTGACAGCATCGAGCGCGGCTTGCTGTAGGAGAGGATGGCCGGACATGATCTCAAGCTGTTTGATCGTGCCGTCCTTTGCGATGATGACGTGGAGCCCGACTGTACCTTGGATGCGAGTCTGTCTTGCGAGCGGAGGGTAGACAGGCTGGACCCTTTTAATGATTTTGGCTGCATGCACGTTTCCCCCTATTCGGATGCGCGACGGCGCCTGCGCGTCCTGTGGAGAAGGTGTGGGTGTATTTTCTTGGGCCGGGACTAAGGGCAGAGGTTCCTGCGCGTTAGCAGGGAATACAAAGCACAGGAGCGAACACAGAAAAAGATAAGCTCGCATGCCATACCGCCTTGCGTTCTTCCTGGATTCTTCAGGAAGAGGCGCGAGAATAGACCTACAAACATGAGTTGCCAACGATCGTGGCTGGCGCATTTTCTTTTTAGGCTGAATTGAGATAGGTGTCATAGGAGGAGGCGATGGCGCGAACTTCGGCGAGAGTTTGGTCGCACAACAGCTTGCCGTCTTCGAGAATTGTTTCAAGAGCGTTGTTGGATGGAATAGGAGCGCCTTCGACGATTTCAACGGTGGCGAACTCCTTGCCGTTTTGAATGAGGTTGAAGCGGCCGCCCTTGCTGGCCTTTGACGGATCCGTTTTCGGATTCTTGTAAACGTTGTGCCATTGGCCATTGCGGTCGATGGCGGAACATTTCAATGCGAACTTCAGCGTGTCGCGGTTGATTTGCTGCAGCAGCGCGCCGCCCATGCCGTAGCTCCAGATATCCTGCGACCAGCCTTTGCGGGTGAGCTGCGCGGTGATGTTCTGGATG
>DASQYT010000342.1:0-2867 GCA_035639075.1 Candidatus Elarobacter sp. | reverse complement strand
CGTCCGCCCGGCGTTTCCGGTATTCCGTATGTGTATCCTGCTCCAGAGCCCGCATAGAGATTCGGCATGAACTGTGCCTTGGTGATCTTCGCGGCGCGGTCCGCCACGCTCGCTTGAATCTTTGCCACTTGAATTTCTTTGCTGTTCTGCAGTGCCATCTGAATCGCGCGCTTCAGCGTCAGGGCCATTGGCACCGCATCCTTGGGCGCCTCCTGTGCCGCAGCTTGGCTCGCATTCGGCACGGACGCTTCTTGCGCACTCGCAGCTCTAACGCACAACGTCAGCAGCACAATCGTCCCTGCAACGCGTCCCAGTAAGTGCATTTTCATGCTCCTTCTTCGCCAAACCCGCTTTAGTATTGAAAAACAAAAGGGCCGCCAATCGCCGCCCGTTCACTTCCCCTCCCTACTGCCCCGGGCCCTCCTGTTGCTTCACTCATATCTCAGAGACTCGACTGGTTGCAGGCTCGCCGCCTGATTCGCAGGCAAGTAACCGAAAAACAGCCCCGTGGAACACGACACCACGAACGCAATGATCACGCTCAGCGGCGACACCGGAACCCGCAAATTTCCCGGCAAAAACGATTGGATGGTCACTGGTATCGCGATTCCAATCAAAATTCCGAGAACCGCCCCGCCTCCGCTGATCACGAGCGATTCGACTAAAAACTGGTACATAATTTCACGCCTCGCCGCTCCAATAGCTTTGCGGATTCCGATCTCTCTCGTCCGTTCGGTCACCGTTACCAGCATGATGTTCATGATCCCGATTCCGCTGACCAGCAGCGCGATCGCCGCTATAATGATCAGCACAATCGTCAGCCCCAGCGAAATCTTTCTCGCAACATCCAAAATTGCTATCAGCGTGTGCACCTCGTAACCTGCATCGGCAGGGTGGCGGCTGCGCAGCAATTGCCCCAGTTGTCGCTCTACGCTATCGACATCTTCATGTTTTGCCGTTTGTACGTACAACGTCCGAAGTGCATCGGTACCGGTGTAGTACTTCATGAGCGTGAAGGGGATGATGACCGAATCATCGTGAATTTCCGATTGCCCGAACGTTGATACTCGTTCTCGAAAAACGCCGATGACTGTAAAGGTTAATTCCCCCATACGGACGTCCCTTCCCACGGGATTCTCCACCCCGAATACGCGCCGCGCGAGATGCTCGGAGATTAAACAGAATTTATTGCGCATCTCCATGTCCACGGAATCGAAATAACGTCCGCGAAAGATCACCAATCGGCGAATCATTTGGTAACCTTCCGTCACGCCAATCAGATTTACAGGCACCGAAACACCGCCCACCACTACTTCCATCGGCAATTCTCGAATCCCTGCCACCTCCACCACTGCGGGGAGGCCGGATTTCACTGCATTCAAGTCCCCATAAGTTATCTCGTAGCTCAGCGGTGGGGCGATGTCCGAGCTTCTGACCAACTCCGCCCACAACAGGTTCGAGCCCACAGCCTCAATCTGCGAAATGACAAATTTCTGGCTGGTCAGCGCCACAGTGACCACCAGGACGATGGAGGCGCTCCCAATAATCACTCCTAACGATGTCAGAATTGCGCGCAGCTTATTCGCGCGCAGCGCGTCAATCGCCACCGATATCGTTTCGCGAATATCCATCGTTGTCTTTTGACCGGAATTTTCCGGCAGCCTCGGATAAAACTCTTACCCCTTCTTCAGCCGCTTTAGTGCTTCCTGCGCCATTTTGTTTTTTGGATCCAGTTTCAGCGCGCTTTCAAACTCCTGCGCGGCCTCTTCCATCTTGTTCTGATCCTCGAAAAGTCGCCCCAGCCACGCGTGCGCCGCAGCCGGCCGCGGATATCCCGATCGCGTCGGCGCTCTTTTCGCATATTCCTTGAGCAATCGTTCCGCTTCCTCGGAGTCTTCCTTCTTCAAAGCCAGCGCAACGCCGCGGTAAAACTTCTCTCTCAGGTCGCTCGGCGCCACGCGTTTCCCGGCATCCGCAACCGCCAGCAGCCGCTCCGGCTGGCTGCGTTTGACGGCATAGTCGCCGATGTCGTAAATCAGCTCCGCGGATTTTGGATTGCTCTCCAGCGCCGTTGTGAATTCCTCGTCCGCGGCCGCGAAATCTTTCTTTTGTCGCCGGCAATTCCCCTTCGCGTAATGCCCTTCCGCGGCATCCATCTCCGTCAATTGCTCGATCTGCCGTACTGCCTTGTCTTCACCGCCACCCACAAGACCGGGAGCGCTACAATCGAATTCGATCAGCGCCTGCCGCGCCGAAAAATTCTTTGCGTCCAGCTGCACTGCCGTCTCGAACTCTTTGCGTGTCTTCTTGGCAAGCGATATCGCCGAAAACCAGCTCGCGTGATCGGCCTTTTCCCCGTACGCTCTCCCCAGCCACTCGTGGTAGATCGAATTCTGCGCGTCAATGGCCACTGCCCGCTCCGCGCTCTTGATTGCTGCGTCATGTTGCTGCAGTTCCAAATAACTTTTCGCCAGCAGCAATTGCACGTCGGCATTTTGCGGATCTTTTGCTGCAGCCGCCTGCAACGCTTGAACGGCCTTCACGTAGTCGCTGGCTTCGTAAGCATGCCGTCCCGCTTCGAGACTGGCATCTTGTTTGATGGTTGCGGCCGCCATCGCCGTGCTCGCGATAAGCAGAACCGCAAGAGGCCATTTCCTTCCGTTAACCATTCCTTGGTCCTTGGAAAACGGCTGCTTCCGTCGTAACGACTATCACCGTCATCCCATCGCGCAAATCCACGTCTCCGGGAAGTGCCACCAATTCCCCTTCTTGCAGACCGCTCACCACTTCGTAGTTCGTGGCGTCCGCGATGCCTACATGAATCTCTCGTTTTTCAAGCGTCGATTTTCCCACGCCCAGTTGGCTCT
>DASQYT010000341.1:0-3629 GCA_035639075.1 Candidatus Elarobacter sp. | reverse complement strand
TCCCGGGCCGAGAATTTTTGGCGCCACGCGAGCAATCTCCACGACCGGCGGATACAACTTGGAAGGCTACGCGCCCGAACTGGAAATGCCCAAGGGCGCGCAGCTTGTCGATGGTCCGGTGGAAGCGCGCAAAGCCGCGCGACAACAGCTCGAACATGGTGCCGACTGGCTCAAGGTGTATATGACGCACCGCTCGTGGGTAGATAAGCAGGGAAACCTGGTTTCGCAGCCCACACTGACCGTGGAAGAGTTGAAAGCCATTGTTGACGAGGCGCACGGCTGGCAAAAGAAAGTGGCATGCCACGCGTACAACGGGATCGGTCTGCAGCGGGCGCTGGACGGCGGATGCGATTCCATTGAGCACGGTTTGGAAATGACCGATGCGCAGATCGCCCAGATGCAGCGCCAAGGGACCTGGTATTGCCCGACGCTTTCCCCGTATTACGACGACTGGGCGCCGGCGGATACTCCGGCGGGAAAACGCGACCGCGCGCGGGCCGCAGTCCATGAAATCACTTTCAAGAAAGCATTGCAGGCCCATTTGAAAATTGTTTTTGGAACGGACATGGGCGGAATTCCGTGGACTGAACCGATCGCGCAGGAATTCAAGCGGATGGTGGGACTAGGAATGGCGCCCATGGACGCGATTCAATCGGCGACATCGCGCGCAGCAGAGATGCTCGACATGAAAGGCGAAATCGGTGTGCTCGCTCCCGGTGCGTATGCGGAAGTGATCGCAGTATCAGGAGATCCGCTGAAGAGCATTGAAGAATTGGAGCACGTCCTCTTTGTAATGCACAACGGAGCAGTCTTCAAGAACGAGCTGGCGAAGTAGCATGAAGTTTTCAAAAGGAAGGTGGACCAATGGAAGAACAGAATTTTGCGAATCACGGGAAGTTCGTTCCCACGTTTCATTTTTTTGCAGTGCCGGTTTTTGTGATTAACTTTATTTGGTCACTGGTTCGGCTGTGGAAGTTAGGTTTTTCGTTCACTGGAATCTTCGGCGTGATTCTGGCAGCGGCCTTGGTGATTCTTGCGTTCCAGGCTAGGCTGTTTGCGCTGGCGGTGCAGGACCGTGTCATTCGTCTCGAAGAAAGGCTGCGATACGCGCAGGTGCTGCCCTCGGATTTACAGGCGAGGTGCGTCGAACTGACGATCGGCCAGATTGTTGCGATGCGTTTCGCGAGTGATGCGGAGTTGCCGGCGCTGGCCCGAAGAGTTCTGGACGAAAAGGTGACGGAGCGAAAGGCCATCAAGCGACTGATCAAATGCTGGAGGCCGGACTACCAGCGGGCCTAATGCCGGCCAGCTGCAACAATTTGTTTGAAAGAGTGCGACGCTTGATCACTACAGTTCGATTCTACGCCTGATTGATCAATCTCACCGGGCAGTGGCAAGGGCGGCGGCGCCTTCGATTTCCGCAATCTCGTCGGCGGTGAGTTTCAATTCGCCCGCGCGCATGACGCCTTCGGCCTGCTTGGCATTGCGCGAGCCAACAATGGCAGCCGTGATGGCAGGGTGACGCAAAGTCCAGGCGATGGCAACTTCGCCGGAAGTGCGGCCGTGACGGGCGCCGACCTGGCGAAGGCGCTCGACAAGCTCGAGGTTTTTCGAAAGGCGCGGCTCGCGAAATTCCGGATTGCGGCTGCGAAAATCATCCGCAGGCAGAGCTGCGGCGCGTTCGCGGTTCATCGCGCCAGTGAGAAGTCCGGAAGCCATGGGAGCGTAATTGATCACGCCCATTCCCTGCTTTTGGCAATAAGGGAGAATCTCCGCTTCAATTTTCCGGCGAACGATGGAGTAGGGCGGCTGCAAAGAAGTGACGGGAGTGATTTTCTCGGCACGTTTGATTTGGGCGACGTTGAAATTGGACACGCCGATCCAGCGGACTTTGCCTTCGGCTTTCAACGTGGCGAGCGTTTGCCAGGCCTCTTCGATTCCCGGTTTGTTGTCTTCAGGAGGCCAGTGCATTTGGTAGAGATCGATCGTATCCACTTGCAGGCGGCGGAGACTGTCCTCGCATTCGCGGCGAATGGAGACGGGGCTGAATTCTTTCCAAATTTTTCCTTTCTCGTTCCAGCGCAAGACGCACTTCGTAAAAACGTAGGGGCGCGGGCCGCGCCATTCCTTCAGCGCGCGAGTGACGATTTCCTCGGAGTGGCCCAGGCCGTAAACGGCGGCAGTGTCGATCCAGTTGACGCCCAGCTCCAGCGCGCGGTGAATCGCGGCGATGGAATCGGCGTCGTCCTGCGGACCCCAGGCAAATTCCCAACCGCCACCACCGAGAGCCCAGGCGCCAAATCCGACGCGCGTAATTTTAAGATCGGAGTTTCCCAGTTTTCGCGTTTCCATTCGAATCCTCTCACCAGCCGCGAGGCAAATGTCCTGGCGGCGAATCTGACTATTTTATCTTTCTACAAGTTGGATGAGAATACGGCGAAAAGGTTAGGAGGGATGCGGAGAAGAGAGACAGGACAAAGCAGACAGACAGGAATGTCTGTCCTACTTAGTTGGCGGTGAATGCAGCGTCGAGCCAGACGGATTCGCCGTCGGGATTTGTGATGGCGATTTGCTGAGAGCCGGGGGTAAGGGAGGGAATGACGACAAGAAGAGTGTTGATGTCCTTGAATGTGGCGCTGGCAGATTTCCATTGATGCTGGCGGTGGCGCCGCTCTGGAAGCCGCTGCCGCGGATGGTGAGAGTGGCGCCGGCCGCAGCGGAAACAGTTGCGGGTGCAATCGTGCCGATTCCTAAGGGCACGGCGGCGAGCTGAATAATCGTTAAGGCAGCGTTTTGCGGCGTGCCGTCCGAAGAAGTAATGGCGAAAAGTCGTTGACCATTTTCATCCGTGGTAAGGAAGCTGCCATGAAGACCATCGATATCGGTCATAAATTGTTGCGGAAGAAAAATTCGTAAACGCAGCGCACCCGAATGCGCGTCGAGAATGTCGATGCCACCTTTCACGCCGGCACTGCCGGGCGCGCCGGTGAGGAAAGGTTGATAGAGCAACGCCCCGGAGGGATGCAGGGCAACGCCGGGCACCAGGACTCGCCCAGGGATTTGCTCAAGCTCGGCCGAAGTGGGGACGGAAGTCAGGGAGAGATCTGCAGCGCGTATTTCGTCTGCGCCATTCGAATGGAAGGCAAACATGCTGCCGTCGGATGAAGCACCCAAATCCGTGGCGGAGGCATTGGCTAGAGAAGTGACGAACTGATTCGGGGCGCTGGCGTTCCAGACCGCGACGGGGCCACTGGAAGAAGTGCCGAAGGCGACAAAAACACGATCGCCAGCGGCGGTACCCTGGACGAGCGGCGCGCCCATGATGCTGGCGACCTCCGGCTGTGGAGCGGGCTGAATGGTTGGCGGGCTCACCGTCAGATTCATCTGGGCGAGACACGCGGAACAGGCTCCCGTGGAACCGCCTTCACCGCTGAGACCGACGAATACGGTTTGCGTGCTGGTGGCGGCGACGCGCGCAGGACCGGAGTTTGTGAAGCCGGGGACGCCGCCGACGGGCACAGTCGTGCCGGTTCCCAGAACAGGATCGAGAAGATACACGCTCTGTGCGCCGAAGTCAGCCACGACGAGCTGAGAACTGTCGGGTGTCAGAGCCAGGCCGCGCAGTCCCG
>DASQYT010000340.1:0-8681 GCA_035639075.1 Candidatus Elarobacter sp. | reverse complement strand
TTGCAAAGATAGAAAATGAAAATCAGAAACTAGAAAATGGATGAACCCCAAAAGCTGCCTCCATAGAGATGGTTGCAACACTGTTTTGTTATACTCGCCGCGCTCCGAGAGCCAATTCACAACGAGGTGCTGGATGAAATTGTTTAAGCATTCAAGGTCGTACGCAAGAACGCGTCGAAGAATTAGCCGATGGGGCACGAACTTCGCGGCCATTGTGGCGATTTTTGCCGGAATAGCATTCACCGCAAGCGCGCAGGCGCCAGCTTCGAAGAGGACGGTGATCCGCGCGGGGCGCGTGCTCAATGTGCGCACAGGAGAGTTGCGCGGGAATCAGTCGATCGTGATCGAAGGCGAAAAGATTTCGCAGATCGCGCCGTCCGCTGAAGTAAAGGCGGCAGCGGGAGACACGACGATCGATCTGCCGGATGCCACGTTGCTGCCCGGCTTGATCGACATGCACACGCATTTGACCTTTGAACTGAGTTCGCTCTCGTATGAAGGCTTGAAGATTTCGACGGCGCGCGAAGCGCTGCACGGCGCGAGAAACGCGCTGCGAACGCTCGAAGCTGGTTTTACCACCGTGCGCAATGTCGGCGCGAAAGACTATGCGGACATTGCGCTGCGCGATGCCATCAATGATGGCGACGTGATCGGGCCGCGCATGGTCGCCTCCGGCCCTGCATTGGGCATCACCGGCGGGCACTGCGATGAGAACCTGCTGCCACCCGCGTTTCATTTCTTTGGTGAAGGGGTAGCGGACGGCGTGGAAGCCGTACAACACAAAGTGCGGGAAGTCATCAAATATGGAGCCGACGTGATCAAGATCTGCGCCACCGGCGGCGTGCTCTCGAAGGGCGACGATCCGAACGCTTCGCAATATACTCTGGAAGAAATGAAAGCAATCGTCGCGGACGCACACCGGCTTGGGCGGCGCGTGGCCGCGCACGCACACGGGGCCGAAGGCGTGCGCTGGGCTTCGGAGGCCGGTGTCGATTCCATCGAGCACGGCCACCTGATGGACGACGCGGCGATCGCCACGCTGAAGAAAAACGGAACGTATCTCGTTCCGACGCTCTTTCTTGGCGAGTACATGGAAAAAAATTTGGACCGCAGCGACGTGCCGGAGTATTCAAAACAGAAGATGCGCGATGTCGCCGCCGCAATGCAGAAGAACGTCAAGAAAGCGTTCGATGCCGGCGTGAAGGTCGCATTCGGGACGGATGCCGCAGTGTATCCGCACGGACTCAACGCGGGCGAGTTCCACGTGTATGTCAAGCTGGGTATGACACCGCTGGCGGCGATTCAAACGGCAACCATCAACGCCTCCGACTTGCTTGGTCCGAAATTTGCCGTCGGCTCTCTGGAGCCCGGCAAATTTGCAGACGTCATCGCCGTGGACGGTGATCCCACGAAAGACGTCACCATTCTGGAGCATGTAAAATTTGTGATGAAGAGCGGCAGCGTCTATAAGAACGACTATGCGAAGCATTGACCTTCGCTCAAGAACAGAATGGCGGAAGCGGGATCATTTGCGGATCGAGTAAAACAGCAGGCGGACATTGTCCGGGTTGTCGGCGAATACGTGCGCCTGAAAAAGAGCGGCCAGAATTTTACCGGGCTGTGTCCATTTCACGCGGAAAAGTCGCCATCGTTCGCGGTGCATCCGATGAAGCAGATTTATCACTGCTTTGGATGCGGCGTGGGCGGGGACGTTTTCAAATTCGTGATGGAGATGGAGAAGTGCGAGTTCCCCGAGGCGATTCGCATCGTAGCGGAGAAATGCGGCATCGCCGTTCCGCGGCAGAAGGAACGTTCGCCCGAGGAGCGCAAGGAGAATCAGCAGCGAGCCCTGCTAGTTGAGATGCATCGCGAGGCGCAAACTTTTTTTGTGAAGCAGCTCGAAGGGACGCTGGAGGGAAAGGCGGCGCGAGCGTATCTCGAGGATCGCGGACTGGATAAAGATGCCATTGCGCGCTTTGGAATTGGATACGCGCCCAGCGGAGGCGACGCGCTGCTACGCCAACTGAAATCCAAATACAACGAAAAGCTGCTGGCCGAATCCGGGCTGGTCTCGCGCGACCAAACTGCCGGGCGGCTGTTCGACCGGTTCCGGCGGCGCATCACGTTTCCTATCGCAAATGAATCAGGAAAAATCGTAGCGTTCGGCGCGCGCGCGCTGGGCGACGACATGCCGAAATATCTCAACTCGCCCGAGACCCCGATCTATTCCAAAAGCAACGTGCTTTATCACATGGACCGTGCAAAGGAAGGAATCCGGCGTCAGGAATTCGCGATCCTGGTTGAAGGCTACATGGACGCGATCGCGGTGGCGCGCGCGGGGATCAGCAACGTGGTCGCGAGTTGCGGCACGAGCCTGGCGGAACCGCAGATCAAACTCCTGCAACGGTTCACCAAGCGCGTGATTGTCAATTACGACCCCGACGCGGCGGGACAAACCGCAACGGAACGATCGCTTTCCCTGCTGCTCGAACAAGATTTTGAAGTGCGTGTGCTCGCGCTGCCTCCCGTGGGCAACAAGAAAGCTGACCCGGATTTGTTCATCCGCGAAATGGGGACAGATGCTTACCTCAAACTGGTGAAGGAAGCGCCGCCGTACGTGGACTACTTGATTGCCCGGGCGCGGCAAATGGATTTGACGACGGGAGAAGGGAAGCTGCGCGCAGTAAATTTTCTGCTCCCGTACGTTCAGAAAATTCCCAACCGCATTTTGCGCTCCGAATGGGCCACGCGCATCGCTCAGCAGCTCCGTTTGGAGGAGCCGGTGCTGCGCGCGGCTTTAAGCAAGGCGGCTACGGAACGCCGCAGCGAAGTAAAGACCCAGCCGGAACTCGTCGCGCGCGCCGCCAAGCCGGTCGAGCGGCGGCTGATTCGGATGCTCGCGGAAGCGGAAGGCTTCCGGCAAGAGCTTGCCAAGCAACTGCAGAATGCCCATCTCTACCACGGGCTGGAGACGGAGAAAATCTTCGCTGCCCTGGTGATTGCCAGCTTGTCCGGCCAGCCGGTGCAGGCTACCGAAATCGGGGCCGCGCTGGAAGACCGCGACCGGCGGCTGCTATTCGAGATTTTGTTCGAGGAGGCCAACGAGCCGACCTGGGAAGAGGCCGAGAGTTGTATCGAGGCGCTGCAACATCGGCAAGCGGAACGAGAGCTGGCCGACGTGCAGCGCAGCATCGAGGCTAACCCAGCGGCGCCGGAGCTCCGCGGGCTGCTGGAGAAAAAACAGGAATTAATGCGCCGGCTCGCCGCAGCAAGGTGACCGTCAGAACTCTCTCGAGTCTGGATAGGAGCGGCTAGCCACAACACCCCTCCCCCGGTTTTCTGTAAGGCAATTGCCTTCTGTAAATGTTGCATCTAAAGGACTTAGCGATTGCGTAAGTGGTTTAGAATCAATATTTACGGGCATTTTCTGCAGGTGTTGATTCTTAAGAAGTTGCCCGGCGGGAAAGGGACAGCCCATCCACCGCGAATTGGACGGAAGTACGACAGCGTCGGAATCGCCGGTCTCAGACCAAATCAATTGAATATGGAGGCTCGCAGATTTACCTAGCAAGTAGCATACGCTCATTGTAACAGAAGTCAAGGGAAAGTAGGGGTGCGGTGACTTGTTCCGTCCCTCTGCGCCTCGAAACTGGGGCGACATTCTGGGCTACGTAGAAAGAGCAACTCGTCGGCGGATCAGCCAGGCTGAAAACGCCAGTAGCGCGGCGGGCACCCAAATCCAGAGGAACTCACTCTGGAGGACGACAAGCCCCCGGTCCGTGAAAAACCGTCCAACGCCGATGGGTGAAACTCGGATAGGTGTCCAGGGAAGGAAGTAACGGTGGTTGTCGAACGGGGAGAAGAACGCGACCCCCAGGCCGCCATCCGTCATGGCATCCAACAGACCATGGCTGGCAGTCGCCAGAAAGAAATAAATCCACATGGGAAGCTGGCTTAGGCCGGGTGCCGCTCGCCGAAATCCGGTGAGCATCACAATACTCGCCAGGAGAGCGGCAAAAAGAAGCGAGTGCGTGAACCCGCGATGGCCCCAGAAGTCACCGTAGCGGATGCCGAATGGGAATCCGATCACGTCAAGGTCGGGAATTACGGAGCAAAATACGCCCGCTGCCCAAACTCGATTTGAGGTCCCTGAACGATAGAAACAGGCCCCTATGCCGAGAGCTGCCACCCCGTGTGAGAATGCCGATGCCACCCTGCCCCCCTGGCAACCGTAAGCGAGATTAACCCCTGGCCCTTTGAGTCTTCCACAGGAATCCACGAATTAAAACATTGACGGGGCCGGACTTAAACGTGTAGCGTAATAGGGTTTTGGGAGTAACGGTTTTGCCGTTAAATGCATCTATATAAATGTGTTTAGCGGCATGGGGCGAGCTCCAAAGGTGCGGGAAGCGGGCAACGCACGGGGCCAGGCCAGCGGCAGACAAGCGGCGCGGTGCACAGATTTTCAAACAAAAATGCGAGAAATCTCCTGGGGAATGATCCCCTTGGTTTGCGCCTGCGCGCGAGCCTGCGCGTGTCTCTGCCAAAGAGCACGGACCCCGGCATGCCCGGGGAGTGCCTGGGATTGCGGTAAGCAATTGGGAGGAATTTGTGGCAGCAGTAGGCCTTGAAGAAAAATATGATGCGGTACGCCAGCTCATCGCCATCGGCAAGGAGCGCGGTTACCTGCTCTACGACGAAGTAAACGATTCGCTTCCGGCAGAAGTCCATTCCTCCGAAGAAATCGACGATCTCCTTACCACCTTTGAGCGGAACGGCATCGAGATTTATGAGGACCAGGCTTCGGCGAAGGCCGCGCGCGCGGTGGAAGTTTCCGCCGAGGCCGGCGACCACGAAGTCGTCGCCAAGGACGATGCGCATTCCGACGAAGGCAGCAGCGACCTTGACCTGACACCCGGTTCGCTGGAAAAGACCAATGATCCCGTCCGCATGTACCTGCGCGAGATGGGCACCGTGCCGCTGCTGACGCGCGAAGGCGAAGTCACCATCGCCAAGCGCATCGAGCGCGGGCAGCTCGTGGTGATGAAATCCATCACGCGCTCGCCGATCGTCATTAAAGAACTGATCGCCGTTGGCGATGATTTGCGCAAGGGCGTGCGGTCGATCAAAGAGATCGTGCAGTTTGACGACGAAGAGCTGACCGAAGAGAAAATCGCCAACAAGACCAAGCAAACTCTCAAGTACATCGACAAGATCGCGAAACTCTACGACACCGCGCTGAAGCAAGCGGCGAAGCTCGGCAAGACGCTGAAATCCAAGAAACGAGTCTACATCCGCGCCAAGTGGGATGTGGCGCGCACGCGCGTGCAGATTTCCCTGGCCATTCGCGACATCGATTTCAATCCGTTCGAGAAGAAGCGGCTGATCGACAAAATGCGCGGCACGGTCGAGAGGCTGCAATCGCTGGAGCGCGAAGCCGGGCGCCTGGAGCGCCGCGCGGACGTGGCCAAGGGCGAAGTCGCGGCGGAAGCCCGCAAGGAATTGCGCACCCGCCGCACCGAACTGAAAGACATCGAGGAAGCCAGCGAAGTCGGGCTCACCGAACTAAAGCGTACGCTGACGTTCATTCACCGCGGCGAAGCGGAAGCCGAACAGGCGAAAAAAGAATTGATCGAAGCCAACCTCCGGCTGGTCGTTTCGATCGCCAAGAAGTACACCAATCGCGGACTGCAATTTCTCGACCTGATCCAGGAAGGCAATATCGGCCTGATGAAGGCTGTGGACAAGTTCGAGTGGCGTCGCGGATACAAGTTTTCAACGTACGCGACGTGGTGGATCCGGCAGGCCATCACTCGCGCGATCGCCGATCAGGCACGCACCATCCGCATCCCGGTGCACATGATCGAGACAATCAACAAGCTCGTGCGCACCAGCCGCCAGCTCGTGCAGGAACTTGGCCGCGAGCCGACCAGCGAAGAAATCGCCAAGCGCATGGACATTCCCGTGTCCAAGGTGCGCAAGATCCTGAAAATCGCGCAGGAGCCGATTTCCCTGGAAACGCCGATCGGCGAAGAGGAAGATTCGCATCTGGGCGATTTCATCGAAGACAAGGCCGTGGTTTCGCCGTCCGACGCGGTCATCAACCTGAATTTGAAAGAGCAAACTTCCTCGGTATTGAAGACGCTGACGCCGCGCGAGGAAAAAGTCATCAAGATGCGTTTCGGCTTGGACGACGGCAGCGAACACACGCTTGAGGAAGTCGGCCAGTCATTCGCCGTCACGCGCGAACGCATCCGGCAGATCGAAGCCAAGGCGCTGCGCAAGCTGCGTCACCCGTCGCGTTCGCGCAAACTGCGCGCCTTCCTGGAAGGCCCCTCCCGCGATTACCTGTAGAAGCATCGAAACTCGAAATTCGAAAATCGATAACCGAAAACTCGAAACGCCTCCGGTCATGCCGGAGGCGTTCTTATTCATCGTGGAATTCGGCTATAACTTCGATTAGGCCCACGATGTTTTGGTTGAACTCGCCTAGCTTCTCCGCGGGTATCCAATATTCAAGGTGGAGTGAGCCGCCTACTTTTTGGAGTTCGAATTGAAAAAGATATTCTGTCCTAACCGCAAAGCGGGTGACATATCCTGCCTTCGAGCGTGAGTTCTTCGCGTTCCAGTCGCGCGCGATTTGAGTCGCGTATTCTTCGTTAAGCACGGGGTAGAAGATTGGCTGGCCAGGAAGGCGTGGCGGAAAGGATTGATATCCCGATGCAGCAATTAAACGCAGTTCATCCTCGCCGACGGGCCGGAACAAAACGGTGGTTTGTTCCAAGTTTGGATCCTGCAGATGCGGCCTACGCCGGAAGCTCGACGTAAGCGGAATACGTCTGCGGCTCAGGAACCGTCTGCCCTTCCTCGCGCAGTCCATCGAGATGAAACGAAATGGCCTCTCGCATGTTCTGCTCAACTTCCTCCCGTGTCCGGCCAGTCGAGACACATCCGGGAAGGTCCGGAGAGTAGGCCGAAAAACCAGTCTTTGTAGGCTCGATGACAATCAAGTATTTTTTCATCGCTTCAACTCTGCTTGTTTCAAAATACTGTTCAATGTTCCAGGGGCGAGGTCGTCGCCCGGCTTTCCAGGGACGGTTACCAGACCCAGTTTAACAGGATGTTTGTACTGACGGTGACTTCCCCGCGTTCTCACCAGCACCCATCCATCCTGCTCCAGCATGCGGATGACATCCCTAATCTTCACCGGGCAAAGCTATGCCTTGCTGGACCCCCCGTCAACTCCTGAGCTTTTCTTGCGGGGTCCGCAGGAATCGCGTTAATAAGCGGATGATCCAGACGGCTACGAACGCGAGAAAGCCAGCGAGGATGTACCACATCCGCGAAATGTCAGGCCGATTCTCCGAACGCAGATTGGACTGGATGGCGTAGTCGAAAGTGAGAATGATGACCAGGAAAACGGCGCAGCCGAACCATGCGAAATAGTTGTTCAGGAACGCTTGCGTTTCCGCGAGGCGATCCGGCGCCAGCCAGTATTGTTTGTTCGGAAGGTTGATCAATTGCGGCGGCATTGCGGAAATAATGCGCGGAATGCCAAATCCGATCACTGCGGCAAGAACGCTTACACCCACAAACACCGCAAAGAAGGCTGGTTTTGTCTGCCAGCCGTTCGCCACGCCACGCGCGTTGAAATGGGAAGCCACCACGTCGGGCAGCTGGGAGTAGTAAGACGGGAAATGAATGGCCGCGTATCCTGCCAACATTGCAAATGATAATTTGGGCAGCCGCGAATCCATAAGAGCTCTACTTTTTAGACTAGCTGATGCTCTGCTGTGTCGGCGAAAAAACCTGATCCGCGATGCGAATCGGTTAGTCCAAAGATGTGCGTATCGCGAGACAGCGCGCGTATTAGAATGGTGATGAATGGTTGGGCGCGGATGAAGACGACACAAAAGATTGCCGCGATCACGTTGATCGTGCTCCTGGGCGCGGTTGCCTATGGATTTTTGCGCACCGGGCAGCCGGCGAACACTACCGCCCCGAAGGGGGCGAAGGGACTTCAAACAGCCCTGGTAGACCAATCGCCCATGAGGACTGCCCAGAAACTCGCGCGGTTGGCGGACACCCCCGATGAACAGGCGCTCTCCAGGGAGGCCATTCGTTTAGCCGACCACGAAATGGACCTTGCTTACGAGAGCGCGCGGCGAAATGCCGAGGCGCATCCACCCGTTTTGAGTCTGGAGGCGAAGAACATACAAGCAAGGCTGGAGAAAGCGCAGGAACTGCAGAAGGCAGATCAGGTGCTAGCGGAGCAGTTGAAGGCCGAGGAAGCCAAGGCGAGTGGAAACAAGAAAGACGCGCTAGGCGACAGGCTCGAAGAAGTCAAAGCGCAGTTGGAATCCGATGAAGACGAGGTGGATGATGCGACACAAGACTTGATCCAAGCCGGCGGCGACGCTAAAGGGCATGCCGAACAGATTGGCCAGGAACATGACGCCCTCTCTCACGAAGTTGATACCGCGGTTCCCTCGTATCCGTCCCCGTTGCCCGACCAGTTTGGGTTGGTCCACCTTTACCGACAGTGGTCGGCGCTGCGGCAAAAGCGGGAGATGCTCGAGCAGGCAAAGCAAACGGTACTCAGTGCTGCGGCAGGCCTGGCTGCAATGCACGACGCACTGGACAAGCGCATCGACGCGGCGAAGGAGGCTTCGCCGGATCTG
>DASQYT010000339.1:0-14427 GCA_035639075.1 Candidatus Elarobacter sp. | reverse complement strand
CGGACAATCCGGTGTTGGGAGTGGGTGCAAACAATTTCACTTCAGCAATGGACCAATACGCGACTTCCGAATTTCGTCATGAATGGCTCTGGGCGGTTCACAACAAATATCTATTGATTTTGGCGGAGACCGGGATTGGTGGTTTGCTGGCTTACTTGGCATTTCTTCTGAGTACTTTGCGGAAAGGTTGGCGGTGCTGGAAGCTCGGGGATTCTGTTCTCTCACCTCTTGCGCTCGGCCTTGTTGCGGCCATTGCCGGTAATATGGTCCACCAGGGTGTTGACTTATTCCGGGATCGTCCCCTTCAACAATTGCTTTTGTTGGTTGCGGGCCTGCTATCCGCGATGTACAAGATTTGCGCTGTTGATCAGCGGCGGATTCCGCTCTCCACCACGGTCTGAAGTTTGTCCCTCACCCAGTGCGCGGTGGCCGTTGCACCAACTCACGTGCCGTCCCGCTTCCTGAAATTGTAAGCCAAGTTGACGGGGAGCAGCTTAGAGAGTCGGTTGCTCAGAAATCCCTATGTGTGGAATAGCAGGCATCATTGACCCAGCCATGTCGAGCGCGGAAATACGGCGCACGCTCCAGCGTATGGCAGACGCGATCTGGCATCGCGGTCCCGATGAGGACGGATACTTCGTACGCGACGGTGTCGGGCTGGCCATCAGACGTCTCAGCATTATTGATGTGGCTGGCGGCCATCAACCTGTGGGAAGCGAAGATGGCCAGGTCCAGGTTGTTCTGAACGGAGAGATCTACAACTATCTCGACCTGCGGTCGGAGCTGAGCCGACGCGGGCACATCTTCCGCACCTCCTCAGATACGGAAGTAATCGCGCACTTGTATGAGGAAAGGGGTACTGACTGCCTGACCGCGCTGCGGGGCATGTTTGGTGTAGCGGTGTGGGCGCAACGAACACAGCGTTTGCTCCTAGGGCGCGATCGCCTTGGCAAAAAACCGCTCTTCTATGCTCAACAGGGCGGTCGGCTGGTATTTGGCTCGGAGATCAAGGCCATTCTCGCAGCGGTTCCGGAGTTGGCTGAGCCTGATCCGGAAGCTGTCATCCCTTACTTTCGGCATGGTTTCGTTTCTGAACCAAGAACCATGTTCCGGGGCATTCGAAAACTACCAGCGGCGCACTGGCTCACCTATCAATACGGTGCGGTCACTACCGGCAAATACTGGCATCTGAACTTTCAGGAGAGCGACCGAGCGTCTCGGCCAGTAGGCGAAGTTGTGGAAGAGTTGGACGCGCTCCTGGCGGAGAGTGTGCGCATTCGCCTGATGAGCGAAGTGCCGCTCGGCGTGTTTCTAAGTGGAGGTCTGGATTCCAGCGCTGTCGTTGCGTACGCCCACAAAGCGGGATTGCGGCCGCTCAAGACGTTCACGATAGGTTTTGATCGGCCCGAATGGGACGAAACGCGCGACGCGCAAATCGTTGCCGACCATTTTAAGACGGATCATCATGTCCTACGGTTGAACGAAGCGGACTTGAAGGCGCATCTGCCAGAAACCGTAGTCAGTCTGGTACGTCATTTTTATGAACCTTTCGGCGACTCTTCATCGCTACCTACGTATTACGTGTCCAAGCTGGCGCGACAGCATGTGACTGTGATTCTTAGCGGGGACGGTGGTGATGAACTCTTTCTGGGCTATACCAGCCACCAGGGCGTCCGATTTGCCAGCTATTATCAGCGCCTGCCGTCATGGCTAAACCGAAGAATTCTGCCTGGCCTTGCGCGAGCGGGGGGAGCCTGCTTGCCTGCTGGCAGAAAGTACGGCGCCTTGCGAGCGGCAAAAGTACTCGAGGATAGTCTGCTTCCGTTCGAACAGATGTATGTCAGCAAGGGCGCTCTCTGTAGCGAGGACATGCTGAAACAACTCTTCACTAAGGAGTTCTTGGCGCAAACCTCGCTGTTCTCAGCTCCACAATACTCGGAGGATGTCATTGCGGCCATGCACTCGGATCTTCCCGCGCTTAACAAGGCGAGTTACATCGATCTGCGCCACAGGCTGCTGGAAGACATGCTCGTAAAGGTGGACAGAATGAGCATGGCCCATTCCTTGGAGGTTCGCTCACCACTGCTTGATCACCGATTGGTGGAGTTTGCCGCGAGCCTGCCTCCTTCTCTGAAGTTGCGCGGCTGGCAAACGAAGGCCATATTTCGCGATACCGTCTGCCACTATCTTCCTGCAGCCACACTGCAAAAACGCAAACACGGATTCAGCGTGCCCTTACGTGAATGGCTGCGCGGGGGCTTGCATGAAATGATTTGCGATTCCCTGAGTGCAGCAAACGGTCACCTGGCACCTGGCGTGTTTAACCATGTGACCATCAGCCGGTTGATCGCCGAGCATCACAAGGGTGAGCGGGATCATTCCTCGGTTCTCTGGCTGCTATTGAACTACGCTACGTGGAACAAACTCTACAAGCACTCGAGAACACCGCAAGTGTGGCGACAGCCTGCTGGCGAGACGCGAGTCGCCGCGTCATTTGACTGAAATTCCACTGTCCAAAACATTTGTGTTGAAGGCTGAGGCCCGCTAGCCACAAGACGCTATATGAGAGTTCTGGTCGCCACATCGATTTATCCCACGAGCGAGAATCCCTCCAGAGGGACGTTCGTTCGCACGCAAGTTGAATATTTGAAGCGCGCTGGAGTGGAAGTTGAACTTTTCCACCTGAAGGGGCCCTCGCGAAAGTTAATGTATCCCAAAGCGGTGCTGGAATTGCGCCAGCGGCTGAGGGCCAGCCCGATTGACCTGATACACGCGCATTACAGCTATGTGGGTATTGTCGCCCGGACGCAGTGGAGAGTGCCCGTGGTCGTGAGTTATTGCGGCGACGACCTTCTGGGGACAGTGAACGTGCGAGGGAAGCCGACCCTGTTCAGCAGGCTGGCAGTCTTTGCGGGACGCCTCCTGAGCCATCAAGTGGATGGCGTCATTGTCAAGAGCCGAGAGATGGCAGACAGGCTCAAAAGAAAAAAAGACGTTTACGTCATCCCGCATGAAGTAGATTTCGAACTCTTTCGGCCCATGGACCGCGAACAAGCTCGAATCGCGCTGGGCTTGGATCTCCAAAAAAAATACCTGCTGTTCGCGGCCAGCCCAGACATACCGGTCAAGCGCTTTCCTTTGGCAAAGGAGGTCGCGGACCGCCTGCGAAGACAAAATCTTGAGATCGAATTGTTGGTCGTCCATAAGGAGCCGCAGGACCGCTTGCCTTTCTTCATGAATGCGTGCGACGCCCTCGTATTTACTTCCTATCAGGAAGGCTCGCCCAACGTTGTGAAGCAGGCCATGGCCTGCAATTTACCGATCGTCTCCACCGATGTCGGGGATGTCCGCGAAATCATCGGCCGCACCGACCGGTGTTACGTTTGTGAACCGGACGCGCAAGAGTTCACCGATCATCTCGTTGATATCTTGCGCCACCGACAGAGGACGCGAGGGCGCGAGCGGGTACAGCATCTGTCCGGACCAGCGGTAGCACAGCGAATCATTCAGGTTTACGAGCAAGTCTTGCGAAATCACGGCGGTCGGGCCGCGCATCAAGCACGGACCGGTTTCCTTATGCCCGCAAGCAAACCCAACTGATAAGCCCGGAACCAAGCCATGTGCGGAATTTGCGGTATTTACGAATACAAAACCCAGCGGCCTGTGAACCAACAGATTCTGGACGACATGCTCCAGGTCTTGCACCACCGGGGCCCGGATGATGCCGGCTCGTTTCTGGACCGAGACCTTTCGATGGGAATGCGGCGGCTTAGCATCATCGATCTGAATGGAGGGAAGCAGCCAATCAGCAACGAAGACGGGACCGTCGTGACTGTCTTCAACGGCGAAATTTATAATTACCAGCTGCTGAGAGGACAGCTGGAAGCCCGGGGACATATTCTGGCAACTGCGAGCGATACCGAAGTAATCGTCCATCTTTATGAGGAATTCGGTGAGCAGTGCGTTCAGCACCTGCGCGGGATGTTTGGATTCGCCGTGTGGGATAAGCGCAAGCGGCAGCTCTTGCTGGCGCGTGACCGCCTCGGAATTAAACCTTTGTATTACACGCAAGCCGGCGGCAGGTTGATTTTTGGGTCCGAGATTAAGGCGATTCTCCAGCATCCCTCCGTTAAAGCAGCCCTAAACACCGAAGGGCTGAATAATTTCTTATCGCTGAAATATGTTCCAGCGCCACAAACGATGTTTGAGGACATCTATGCGCTCCCGCCTGGATGCATCCTCAAGTGCGACGCGAATGGCGTGGAAGTACGCCGATATTGGGACTTGTCTTTTGCCAATCATCATGATGGCAATATTCGGGAAGAAGAATACGCCGAACGACTGGAAGCCTTGATGCGCGAGTGCGTGAAGATGCACCTCATCAGTGACGTTCCATTCGGAGCGTTCCTGAGCGGAGGGCTCGATTCCAGCACTATCGTTGCGTTAATGAGTCAGTTCCTGAATGAGCCGGTGAAGACTTACTCGGTAGGATTTGAAGGCCAGGGGCAAGCGTTCAGCGAACTTCCTTATGCCCGTGTGGTCGCAAACAAATTTCGGACCGACCATCACGAGGTTTTCATCCGCCCCGCGCACCTCCTAGACCTCGCCGAAAAAGTTGTCTGGCATTTGGATCAGCCGCTCGCGGAACACGCGACACTGGCCAACTACATGGTCGCAGAGCTAGCCGCGCGCGACGTGAAGATGGTTCTTACGGGAGAGGGCGGTGACGAGCTCTTCGCGGGATACGCGCGATACAGCGGTGAACGGATCTCATCCTTTTTCCAGCGGATTCCCAAGGCCGCAAAATCATTCGTGCTGGCCGCAGGTTCGCGACTTCCTGGATTGCGCCGCCAAAAGCTGGCTCTTTACGCGCTAAGCCAGTCTGAGGAAGTCACTCGATTCGTAAATTGGTTCCCACTCTTCAATTCAGAGATGAAACAGGGGTTGCTCTCAAAGGACCTGAAGGCATCTTTGAGTGGCTACGATGCGGACTACGTGTTCGCGCAACACCTCGCGTCCACGAACGCTACCGTGTCCGTCAATCGTATGCTCTACGTGGACACAAAACTCTGGCTGCCCGATCTCTTGTTAGCAAGGGGAGACAAGATGAGCATGGCCGTGTCCCTGGAAGCTCGCGTACCATTGCTGGATCACAAGCTCGTGGAGTTCGCCGCTTCTCTGCCACAGAACCTGAAGTTGAAGGGCCTAGTTCGGAAGTACCTGTTAAAGAAAGTGAGCCAGCGTTGGCTTCCTCGAGAGATCATTCATCGAAAAAAGCAGGGCTTTCCGATGCCCTCCTCCCTATGGCTTCGCAATGAGGCGCGATCTTTTGTAAGGGACCTTCTCTCTCCTTCTGTGTTGAAGAGGCGAGGACTCTTCAATCCAGCCTTCGTTGAAAGTCTGATTCAGCAACACGAGAACGGTTTCGCCGATCACGGTTCGCTTCTATGGGGACTAATGAACGTGGAACTGTGGCAACGCGTCTTCATGGATTCCCGAGTGCAACCGCAGCGAAGGGCTGGAGCGTTGGCCGCGCAGGCGGTATGAGGATAGCCGCATCACCAAAAGTTGCGATGGAGCATCGCATGAACAGGCCCCCGAATAATCGAATTCTGATGTTGCTGGAAAACATGACCTTCCCTCAGGACCTGCGAGTCCGCCGGGAAGCAAATGCATTGTATGCGGCAGGCTATCGCGTAACGGTTATTTGTCCGGCCGATAAAAACCAGCCACATCGCGAAACAGTGAACGGAGTTCGCGTATATCGCTATCCGGCGCCACGGGCCGCCATAGGTTTCCTCGGATACATTTGGGAGTACGGCTGGTCCATGGTAGCCAGTTTTTTTCTATCGGCGAGGGTTTTTCTTACCGATGGCTTCGATGTTATCCATGCGCACAATCCACCGGATACGTTTGTCTTTATTGCGATGCTGTACAAGCTAGTCGGTAAGCGTTTTGTTTATGACCATCACGATCTGTCCGCAGAAATGTACCAGGCTAGGTTATCGGGGCGTGGGAACCGCGTTGTCTATCGCGTGCTGATATGGCTGGAGAAGCTGACTTGCCGTTTCGCTGATCACGTTATCGTCACCAATGAATCGTACAAAAGGTTCGCCGTGGAACGGGGACGTGTGCCGGAAACCCGTATAACCATCGTTCGCAATGGAATCGAGCTGAGCAGTCTCAATGGCAGCGAGCCTGACCGTGGTTTACGAGGGATGGGAAAGACGATCATCGGCTTTGTGGGCGTCATGGGCTTTCAGGACGGTGTCGACTGTCTGCTGCGGGTTCTTCAACACCTTGTCCATGATCTGCGCCGAACTGATTTTCATTGCGTACTCATCGGCGGCGGGGATGCCTGGGCAAGCCTGAAGGCGCAGGCACATCAGCTTGGCCTTGACGAACACGTGCAGTTCATGGGGTTCATCTTCGGCGAGGAACTTCGCCGCTATCTTTCCGCCGCGGACATCTGCGTGGATGCTTCGCCGTCAAATCCGTACACCAATCATTCCACTATGTTCAAGATTATGGAGTACATGTCGCTGGGAAAACCGATTGTTGCCTTTGATTTGACGGAGCATCGGTTCACCGCACAGGATGCGGCAGTCTACGTACCTGCAAATGACGAAAGCGCTTTTGCTAGAGCGATCGCACAGCTTATGGACGATCCGCAACGCCGGGCGGCTCTCGGAGAGGTTGGCCCTCGCAGGATAAAGACGCAATTGGCATGGGAATATTCGATTCCCAATCTTCTGCGTGCTTACCGGCTGGTTCTTCCTCGAACAGTGCACTCGGAGCTACAGGTTCCCCATGAGCCGGTGAGCACAGTTCAGTCGCAGGCTTCGCCATTGGCACAAGCGCCGAGCTACAAATCGGGGAACTGGGCGGACTGAGGCGAAACCCTTCCGAAGCCTGCTTTCTGCGTGTTGCCGTAACTCTCTACGGGATATGAATCTCAAATTTCCGGAGGAAAATGCACTTGAACGTCGTCCGCGTGGATCCCCGGACTGATCCATTGTGGTGCAGGCTGGTCCACGAAGCACCCAGTAGCGTTTTTCACTCTCCGAGCTGGATGAGCGTTCTTTCCGACACCTATGGATGGGAGCTGAACGCTTATCTGGCGCTCAATGACCGGGGCGAACCTCAGGCGGGCTTACCTTTTTGCAAGATTACAGACATGTTAGGAGAACGAATCGTTGTGCTTCCATTTTCGGATTACTGCGACCCGCTAGTAAGTGACGAGCAATCCTGGCGCCTCCTTATCGATCGTTTGCTGCCCGATTGCTGCCCCATCAACCTGCGTTGCTTGCACAACAGCCTGCCGCTTGGCGACGAACGCTTCACCCTCGCGAAGCAAGCCAAGTGGCACCGCCTAGACCTCCGTCCGGAACTCGAAACATTGTGGAATGCGATGCACGATTCCACACACCGCGCCATTCGTAAGTCGGAGCGGGCGGGGCTCACTGTTCGTGTCGCTGAGTCAGAGCAGGAACTGCGTTTCTTTTTTGAGATGCACTTGAAAGTGAGGAAGTATAAATACGGTCTTCTCGCGCAACCTTATAGTTTCTTTCAGAATATCTGGCGGCAATTCGTGGATGCGAATCACGGATTTCTGCTTCTGGCGATTCACGAGGATAAGATTGTGGCCGGTGATTTCTTCCTGGATTGGAAAGACACGCTCTACTACAAGTTCAATGCGTCCCTCCATGACGACCTTTCTTCTCGGCCGAACGATTTGCTGATCTGGGAAGGGATTCAACGCGGAAAGGAGCGGGGCTTTTCGTATCTGGATTTTGGCTTGAGCGACATCGACCAGGAAGGCTTGGTGCGTTACAAGCGTAAGTTCGGAACGGAGGAAAAGACCATTTCCTTTCTTCGGCACGCGCCCAACGGTTCGGCGACCCCGGGCGAGAAGGAATTGAGACAACTCCTGGGCACGCTGACGAATCGATTTACCGACCATCTGGTCCCCGATCACGTCACCGAGAAGGCTGGTGAAGACCTCTATCGGTTATTTACTTAAGCTGTCGGCGGGACTGGTAAGCACCTAGGTCAAAAGGTCCTCCACGGGGACGATTATTGCCATCGATGTCCGTATAGACGTATTTCCTTAAGTCCGTGATGATGTTTTTCGGCAATTTGGGCAGATCCGTGGGGTCAATGCCCCTGCCAATCGCAGGGCTGGACGACGACAAAGCCAAGCCGTTTCCTATCCGAGAGGGGTGCGGGACACTCGCATACTGGCCGGGAAGCTTAAGATCAAGTACGGGCGCATGGACAAAGAGGAGATCTGCTTCAATGAGTTGCGAAGGGTCTGAATAGACGAAATTGTTGGGGGCTCCGAAGTATAAGTCCGAGTAATAAAGGATGTCGCTGTTAGGATTCTTCTGCTCGTAGGGTGGCTGATCGCTCTTCCAAGTTACGGCTATGTTGTTAATAAATCTCCCGTTCTTGGAATTGTTTGTCGTAAGAGAGCCGGCGTTTTTGATTTCGGGGTCGAGATTGTTCTTGTAACAGGTGTTGTTCACGATCCAGAAGTTTGTGACAACATACGCGACGATACATCTTCCTCCGTTCCCGTAAACCACATTGTTGATGACTAGCGCGGGGGGTGTATCAGCAGAGTCGTAATCGTACGAACCGTTGCTGAGGTCCAAGATGATCCCGTTTCCATCAGTGTGATGGCTGGACCCGTCGTATTCTCCAGCGACGATGTTGTTGGAGATTATGTTGTGAAACCCGGAATAGGAGTCGAACCACCGCGTACTATTGAAAGAGATCCCGCTGGTCCAGCCATAATCGCCGGGTACCGCCGTAGTCAAAGGCATGTGTCCGTTGTGATGAACGACGTTGTGATCGGCGGTGAGGTAGTCGCAGTTGATGGAGGCGATGCCGGAACCACCGGTATTGGAGATGGAGTTCGAGATGAAACGAAGGTGATGGGAACCGCGGCAGAAAAAGCCGTCGGCGGCGCTGCCTCTGCCATCTAGGTTGAGCCCGCGGAATTCGAGATAGGCAGGGTTAGAAGGGAAACTGCCACCGCCGAGATAGAACATAGCGGAAGCGTCCGCGGCGCCGTTCCAGATGATGTTGACGGGGCCATCGCCATAATTCTTGTAGACGATCCAGGAAGAAGCCGTGCCGCTGGAGCGTGGCTTGAAGGACGAGTTCAGAGAGTAATCGCCGCCGAGAAGACAGACGATCGATCCGGGCCTTGCGACGGCAGCGGCGCCGGAGAGTGACTTTGGCGAAGTGGTGCTTGTGCCGGAATTGGCGTCCTTTCCTGCTGGCGAAACAAAGAGCGTGCAGTTGGCAGTGGATGATCCAGGGTTCGCAACGATGCCCCCGGGGACATGCCTCAGAACATATGTCAGCAACAATAGGAAGGCGACGATGCCAAGCGAGATCAAAAGAAGAATCCCTCGACTTGGGCGGTTTTCAAGCAACCGATCACCACTTGTGGGATTTCTATCCATCGCCGGATTCGCGCCTTTTCTCCGAATTCACGGACTCATCCAGTACGAATTCTGCCAATCAGACGCTCACCCAACGATGCGGCGATACGTTGCAAAGGAAAGGTCACAACTTATGCTGCGAATAACCGGTAAGGCTTTGCCATCCGGTAAATGCTGCAATTCTACTGTAGAAGAGTCCTCAACTAGGGTCCTTCCGTGTCTTTGAACCTCCGCAAGACGGGCGGCAACGCCCTTTCGATCCTCACAAGCGATGCGATGAACCGGGCTACGAGCTTTGTCTTGTACGCGTTGGTCGCCCGACATCTTGGCGCGCACGAATTCGGCCAGCTTTCGTTGGCACTCACTCTGTTCTACGTCTTCCAGGTACTTGCCGTAGCCGGTCTCAAGACGCTCACCATCCGTCAGGTCACCATCGATCGGAGCCGGACAAGCCGGTATTTCACCACGGGCTGCGCTATTGTGACGCTCTCTTCCTTTTCTTCCTTGGCATTGTTGTTTGGTTTCGTTCGTTTAATGCATTATCCGGCCGACACGACTCTGGTCATCTTGCTTACCTGCATTGGGCTGCTTCCGTACGCAATTTCAGCGATCTGCGAAGGAATTTTTCAAGCCTGGGAGCGAATGTATCTCATTCCTTACGTGAATGTGCCTGTGAATGTCGCCAAGGTCAGCTGCGCATTTCTGCTTTTAACGAGGAAAAACGGATTATATGCGGTCGTCCTGATTCTATTGACCTCCCTCATCGTTGCAGCGCTAACGGAAGTCTGGATGCTCTTCCGAAAATTCCCCGTGCATATCGAGCCGGTTGACTATCAGTTTTGTCTGGCAACTTTTCGGTCTGCGGTCACGTTCCTTGGTATTGACGGCACAATCGCCGTTATGAGCAGCCTGAATGTCGTGCTCCTTTCCAAATTGGCGACAGAAACCGAAGTAGGTCTGTACAGTGCTGCGACACAGTTGATGGTGCCGCTATTGCTCGTTTACCAGAGCATTGGGCAAAGCGTGTTTCCACTCATGTGCCGAAAGGTCGAGCCAGGTTTCCAAAGTCTGAGGCGCATTTCAGCGCAAGTCATAGAAGTGCTGTTGATCCTGGCGCTCCCCGCTCTGGCTGGGCTGTTTTTCCTTGGGGATTGGGCTCTTTCCATCCTTTACAGGAATCCTGTATTTCAGCAGGCGTTCCCTGCATTGCGAATTGTAGCTTGGGTTCTGGTCTCGCAGGTGTTCACGAGTGTTCTAGGGCAGGCGCTTGTGGCCAGCCATCGTGAGAAAATTACATTGAGAATCGTCGCTGCAGATACACTTGTCAATTTGCTGGTCGGCTGGCCTTTGATCCGCCTCCTCGGTTTGCGTGGGGCCGCGATCGCGCTGCTAGTGACGAGATTGGTAGATTGCTGCCAGCACTATATCCCTGTTTCGCGGCTATTCCGCGGGATCCCGCTCGCGCAGATCATTTGGAAGCCTATTATTGCCGGCGTCTGCATGACGGCATATCTTCTTTTCTCCTCAACTCAAACTGGGATTCTGAGAGGTGTTTCTGCGACAGGGATCTACAGCGCTGCGTTGATTGTCTTGGCCATCTGGGCTTCTGGAGGTGTTCGCCGATTTAGAGACAAGTATCTTCTTCTCTTGACGGAGTAACTCCCCGTATAAAACTAGCGGGAGAGCGCCCCTGCTTGGAGTGCAAGTCAGGCGGAACTGGACTCTCCCAGATTTCCCGTCCACTTTCCTGTTCTTTCAGCTCAACCGTGCCCAGCCACCACTCCAGATCTGAAAGTGAGTTAAGGCATGTGTCACGCTCAAGAGCTTGCACCACTGATCCGCTCAGTACAAGAAGCAGAACACCACCAGCCCACGCCATTCGGCGAAATTGGTTTCTTGTTCAAAATTGTCTTGCTACTCATATTCATGAACGCATGCAGAGCTGCTTCGGCCTTTGCCAGTTGTGATGCGCCTGCAAATCCAATCGAGGCGGAGAATTGTCTGCCTGGCAATCCCGCCAGTCAGTGGTACGTCGCGGGAGCCGGTTCGACAAACATTCAAGGATTTGCCACCGATATCAGCGTCAACGCCGGTCAGACAGTGTTCTTCAAAATCAACACGAACGCTGCCGCTTACAGCATTAATGTCTACAGAATGGGCTATTACCAGGGCAACGGAGCACGTTTCGTCACCTCCGTCTCACCCTCCGTGTCGCTTCCGCAAAGTCAGCCCCCCTGCCTGACAGACAGCTCTACCGGCCTTACTGATTGCGGCAACTGGGCCATATCGGCCTCGTGGACCGTGCCCAGCACAGCTACCTCGGGGGTCTATTTTGCTCAGCTCGTTCGCCCGGATACCGGTGAGGCGAGTCCCATGCTATTTGTTGTGCGCGATGACTCCAGCCATTCCGACATCCTGGCGCAGACGTCGGACCCATCCTGGCACGCATACAACGACTTCGGAGGGCACAGTCTTTACACCGGGGAGGTTAGCCGCGCCTACAAAGTGAGCTACAACCGGCCGTTTAACGTGCCGAATATGTACGCTTGGTTTTTCAGTGCGGAGTATCCAATGATTCGCTGGCTGGAAGCGAACGGCTACGACATCAGTTATTTTACCGGCGTGGATACGGATCGTGACGGCGCCCTGATCACTCAACACAGAATTTTCATGTCCATTGGTCATGACGAATACTGGTCGGGGGGACAACGCGCCAATGTTGAAGCCGCACGGGCCGCCGGCGTGAATCTGGCGTTCTTTAGCGGCAACGAAAGCTTCTGGAAGACCCGCTGGGAATCAAGCATTGACGGCACAAATACGCCATACCGCACGCTAGTTTGCTATAAGGAGACATTAGCGAACAGAGTCATTGATCCCGCAGATCCGCCTATCTGGACCGGCATGTGGCGAGACCCGCGCTTCAGTCCACCAGCCGACGGAGGCCGCCCGGAAAACGCTTTGAGTGGCACAAGTTTCCTGGTTAACGAAGTTCGCAGAGACTCCATTACAGTGTCGCAGGCGGACGGCAGAATGCGCTTCTGGAGGAACACCAGCATCGCCTCGCTGGCGCCCGGGCAGGCTGCTACGCTGCCGGCGGGTGTTCTTGGGTTCGAGTGGGACGCGGATGTCGACAACGGATTCCGCCCGGCAGGCCTTGTGCCCCTCTCAACAACGACACTAAACGTGCCCGCTTGCCTCATCGGCTACAACAGCATTGGCGCCTGCACGGCGACCCATCGCCTGACTTTGTACCGCGCCGCGAGCGGAGCACTCGTGTTCGGGGCTGGCACGGTGCAGTGGTCTTGGGGGCTGGACAACCATCATGCGATTGACAATATCACGCCGACCGACCGTAGTATGCAACAGGCCACCGTAAACATTCTTGCCGACATGGGGGTTCAGCCTGCGACGCTGCAGAACGGCCTTTCCTCCGCGACACCTTCTACTGACACCACACCGCCCCAATCAACGATAACCTCGCCCGCCTCGGGCAGAGCGGCGGGCCCGGGCTCTACAGTGACCATCTCCGGAACGGCTGTCGACTCTGGGGGTGGCGTGGTGGGCGCAGTTGAGGTGTCTGTGGATGGGGGAAACACATGGCACCCTGCTGTGGGTCGCGAGAATTGGAGTTATACCTTCACTGTTGGCAATTCCTCAACTCTAAATGTCCAGAGTCGAGCGGTTGATGACAGCGGGAATCTGGAGGTTCCCAACGGCGGTATCACGCTCGCCGTGGGCCCCACCAACTGTCCCTGCACCATCTGGCCGAGCACCGCTGTTCCATCGCTTGTTGATGTTGGTCCTGATGCCCCAGTCGAGTTGGGAGTTTCCTTCAAGTCCGATTTCAACGGTTACATTACGGGCATTCGCTTTTATAAGAGCGCCGCCAATACGGGAACGCATGTGGGAAATCTTTGGGACAGCGCTGGTAATTTGCTGGCTACTGCGACTTTCACCGGGGAAACCGACTCTGGTTGGCAGGAGGTGGACTTTCCAAATCCTGTGCCAGTCAATGCCAACGCCTTGTACGTGGCCTCCTACCATGCCCCATCAGGGCACTACAGCGTGGACGGGGATTATTTCGCGAGTTCTGGCGTGGACAATGCGCCGTTGCACGCTCCACCGAATGGCAGCGGCACTCCCAACGGGCCTTATGGGTACAGCAGCGCCAGCGTCTTCCCAACCAGCACTTACAACTCCGCGAACTATTGGGTGGACGTGGTCTTCAACTACCAACCATGATTGAATTGTCGATCGTATTGATCACCAAGAATCAGGCTTGGAACATCCCGCGCCTGATCGAGTCCGTCCTCCAGGCAACGTCCTTGTTTCCTTCCAGGGAGATCGTTCTGGTGGATTCGAACTCTACGGACGAAACTGTTAAGTTCGCCGACCGCTATCCGATCAACGTTGTGCGTCTCCGGCCAGGACAGCGTCTTTCTCCTGCTGCTGGGCGGTACATTGGTTACAAGCGCACGCGAGGAGAGTTCGTCCTCTTTCTGGACGGCGACATGGAACTGCTCCAGGGTTGGCTCGGGCAAGCCGTTCAAGTGATGCGAGAAATGCCCAAGGGCGGAGTGATGCTGTCCAGAAAGGTTATCGAACTACCCCCGTCTGGTGCATCAGTGCTCCCTTCTCCAGCTCCGATCACCCACGGGGCCATTCCGAAAGAGGTCTCCCGCGTGTCCTTCGTCGTTGGTGGCGCGGCTTTGTATCGGCGCTCGGTACTTGAGCATGTCGGAACATTTAATCCGTTTCTCTATTCTGACGAAGAGCCCGAACTCTATCTGCGAATCCGTCATGCAGGGTATCAAGTCCTGCAACTCGATGCCCCCATTGTCCGCCACTACTCGCAGCCGCAAGAAACGCCATCAGCGTTGCTGGGCAGGCGCAAGCGAAATTTTCTTCTCGGTGTAGGTCAATGCATCCGCTACCACATGGGAACCAAGTTGCTCTGGCCGTATCTCAAGGA